>DATGUS010000019.1:0-2612 GCA_035301245.1 Alloiococcus sp.
ACGACATTTAATCTTGATGAATATGTTGGCTTAGCTGGAGATGATCCAAACAGTTATCGCTATTTTATGAATGAGAAATTATTTAAACATGTAGACATTTCAACCGATAAAACACATGTACCAAATGGGGTTGCTAAAGATTTAAACGCTGAATGCGAGAATTACGAACAATTCATTCAAGATGTTGGTGGGATAGATTTACAAGTTTTAGGATTGGGAACAAATGGTCATATTGCTTTTAATGAACCTGGCACGAGCTTTGAGAGTAGAACGAGTGTAGTTGATTTAACGCAAGAAACTTTAGAAGCCAATAGACGTTTCTTTAATTCAATAGATGAGGTGCCAACACAAGCATTGTCAATGGGAATTGGCTTAATTTTTGAAGCCAAAGAAATTATTTTACTCGTCTCTGGAGAAGCAAAGGCTGAAGCATTATCGCGTGTCATCAATGGAAAGGTGACAGAAGAACTGCCAGGATCGATTTTACAACAACATGATCATGTGACCATTATTGCTGATGCAGCAGCATTATCTAAAGTTAAATAAACTAAAAAAATCCACCAGAGACTATTTCCAATAGTGATCATGGTGGATTTCTTTAAGAGACAGGCTGTTCGAATTTTTGGTATTGAAACAGGTCTTTTAAGCATCTTTAGTTGAAGAAACCTTAATTTCTACATAGGTAAATTCTTTATCAGTCATCGTTACTTGGTTACTAGTTAAATCAATGATCCATTCACGAAATTTTTCCGTTTCTTCCGTCTTTACATATACGGTAAACTCGACATGTTCAAGATATTCAATTTGATCTAAGATATAATTGGATTGACGGATTTCGTTTTCGAGTTTACCTAGTAATGAATAATCAACCACGACAGAAATCCCTTGGACAAGCTGGCGTTGGACAATCCCAGTCGCTTTAATTGCTTCAGAAGTAGTACTTCCATAAGCACGAATTAACCCACCAGCACCTAGTTTAATACCTCCAAAATATCTTGTGACAACGACAGCAGTATCTTTTAAATTTTGCTTTTTTAATACTTCTAACATAGGAACACCGGCAGTACCACTTGGTTCACCATCATCATTGGCCTTTTGTATTTGATCATGTTCACCAATCAGGTAGGCTGAACAATTATGTGTAGCATCATGATGTTTCTTTTTTATATCATCAATAAATTGTTGGGCAGCTTCTTCTGTTTCAACTCGTTTGATATATCCAATGAATCTGGACTTTTGAATGATCAATTCTGTTGATCCTGATTTATTTACTGTATAATATTGAGTAAGCATTCACAGGCTCCTTTCAGATAAAACGGATAAGGTTTTCAAGGTATTGATAGTAATAATTATCTTAATCTTGTATTATATGAGTAATTGAATGAATTTCATAGTGACCAAAATCAGACCATTCGTTACTATATGTTGTTAAGAAAGATCCAACGCAACTACATATAGTAACGAAACGGTATAAATCCAGATGGTGAAATTCACACAATTACTCATATTTACTATACCATAGGTTGGTGAGAATGATGGAGTCAAAAGGATCTAAAAAAGCCTTAGATAAAATCATTGATGAAATGATTGAAGTCGTCGAAAATAGTAAACACGAAATATTTAATATCGGTGAAGACGCACGTGAAGAGTATAATATTCTTCAACAAGAATTAAAAGAAGTAAAGAGAAAAGTCATTCAACATATAGAGCAAGGTGATCAACTAGAGAAAAAAGTAAAGTTGTCTAGAAAACGCTTATCAGAAGTAAGTAAAGAGTTTAATCGCTATAATGAATTCGAAATCCAGGAAGTCTATGAACGTACACATAAATTACAAACTGATTATGCGATCTTACAACAAGATGAATTAGTGCTTAGGGAAAGACGTGATGAAATAGAACGCAGGCTTATTTCCCTAGATCAGACGATAGAAAGAGCAGAAACGCTGGCAAATAAAATTTCAGTTGTTCTTCCTTATTTACATGATGATTTCAGACAAGTCAATGAGATCATTGAGGATGCAAAGGAAAAACAGTTATTTAGTTTAAAGATTATTAAGGCACAGGAGGATGAGCGACGAAGAATATCAAGAGAAATTCATGATGGACCTGCCCAAATGTTAGCCAATATTCTACTTCGTTCAGAATTGATTGATCGGGCGATCCGGGAACAAACGATAGATCAAGCCTTAGATGAAATTCAAAGTATTCGTAAAATGCTTAAATCATCATTACGAGAAGTGAGAAGAATTATTTATGATCTGCGACCCATGGCATTAGATGATCTAGGTTTAATCCCAACAATAAAAAAATATGTAGCAAATAACGCGGAATATACAAATATAGATATTGAATTTATCTCACTTGGAGAAGAAAAACGTTTGGAACAAGAGTATGAAGTAACTTTATTCAGGGTGATGCAAGAATCTTTACAAAATGCGATTAAGCATAGTGATAGTTCAAAGATCATTGTCAAATTAGAGATAGGCAAGAAGTTTTTATCTCTTATGGTCACTGATAATGGAAAGGGTTTTGACACAGCGGTAAAAAAAGATCAATCTTTTGGTTTAATTGGTATGAAAGAACGGGTAGAAATGTTAAGAGGAAAGTTTCAC
>DATGUS010000020.1:0-15381 GCA_035301245.1 Alloiococcus sp.
TAGATGTTAGACTGCCCGCCGTCATCCATGCCGAACCGGTCAGTATTTGATTATCTAGTGACGGATCTCTATCTGCATTCGTCGCTGTCATTTTATCTTTCATTCTAAACCTAAACCTTCTTTACTTGAAGTTAATTCAAAGTATATTCTACTTTTTTTATGATGGGGATGCAATCAGATCCAAGAGGTTTAAATAATTCTTTAACATTGGATCTGACTTCACCCATCATATCATCGTTTTTCTATTTTAGAGCAGTCGTAACTAGTTAGCAACAATGTTTACTAGTTTACCAGGAACGACAATGACTTTTCTTACTTCAAGACCTTCTAAATGGTTTTTAATGTTTTCATTAGCCAGTGCCAATTCCTCTAAATCATCTTTAGAAATGGTCCGTGAAGCTAATGCTTTGGCTCTAACCTTGCCATTGATTTGGAAAACAACTTCTACTTCATCCGAAACTAATTTTGCTTCATCATAAGTTGGCCAAGGAACATAAGAGATTGATTCTTCGCTCTTCGTTAATCGTTGCCATAATTCTTCACCTAGGTGAGGTGCAATTGGGGCAAGCAGTTGGACAAATCCTTTCATGTATTCAATTGGTAAAGCCTGTTCTTTATTTGCAGCATTCACAAAAACCATTAATTGCGAAATCGCTGTGTTAAATTGTAGCGATTCATAATCTTCCGTTACTTTCTTAACAGTTTGGTTGTAAACGACATCTAATTTCTGATCATTAAATGTTGTGACACGATCACGAACTTTACCTTCATCATCAATTATTAAACGCCATGCTCGGTCTAAGAACTTACGGGCCCCCTCAAGCCCTTCTTCTGACCAAGCTACTGCTGCATCCAGAGGACCCATAAACATTTCGTATAAACGAAGTGTATCCGCACCATATTCTTCTACAACATCATCAGGGTTTACAACGTTCCCTTTTGATTTAGACATTTTCTCGTTACCTTCACCAAGAATCATCCCTTGGTTAAATAGTTTTTGGAAAGGTTCTTTTGTTGGTACAACACCAATATCATACAAGAACTTATGCCAGAAACGAGTATATAGTAAGTGAAGAACGGCGTGTTCTGCTCCACCGATATATAAATCGACTGGAAGCCACTCTTTAATTTTTTCTGGATCTGCTAATTGTTCCTTATTATGTGGATCAATATAGCGTAGGTAGTACCATGAACTTCCTGCCCATTGCGGCATGGTGTTCGTATCACGTTTTCCTTTTAGTCCAGTCTCTGGATGTGTGACGTTTACCCATTCAGTAATGTTCGCTAATGGTGATTCACCTGTTCCAGATGGTTTAATGTGATCAGTATGTGGTAATTCAAGTGGTAATTCATTATCATCAAGTACTGTTGTTGTGCCGTCTTCCCAGTGAATAATCGGAATCGGTTCACCCCAGAAACGTTGACGAGCAAATAACCAGTCACGGAGACGGTAATTCACTTTACTTTCACCGACATTATTTTCTTCTAGAAACTCATTCATCTTAGAAATTGCTTCTTCTTTATTTAAACCGTCTAAGAATTCTGAGTTGATGTGTTTGCCGTCACCTTCATAAGCTTCTTCTTCGATATTGCCACCTTCAAGTACTGGTTTGATTTCAAGTTTATATTTTTTGGCGAAATCATAATCACGTGAATCGTGAGCAGGAACCGCCATGATTGCACCAGTACCATAAGATGACAGCACATAATCAGCAATCCAAATTGGCATTTCTTCTTGGTTTACTGGGTTAATAGCGTAAGCACCAGTGAATACACCCGTTTTATCTTTATTCAAATCTGTACGTTCTAAATCTGATTTTAGTGACGCTGCTTCGATATAGGCATTAACGTCAGCTTTACGGTCTTCAGTCGTAATTTCTTGAACAAGTGATGATTCTGGTGAAATTACAGCATAAGTTGCACCGAATAACGTATCTGGGCGAGTCGTAAAGACATCAAAAGTCTTGTCTGTGCCCTTCACTTTGAAAGTCACTTCTGCCCCTTCAGACTTTCCAATCCAATTACGTTGCATTTCTTTAATATTTTCAGGCCAATCAAGGTCTTCTAAATCTTCAAGTAGACGATCTGCATATTTTGTAATACGTAGCATCCACTGCTTCATCGGCTTACGATAAACTGGATGATTACCACGTTCTGATTTTCCGTCAATAACCTCTTCGTTCGCTAAAACAGTCCCAAGCGCTGGACACCAGTTTACAGCCACTTCTGCTTCATAAGCTAAGTCATGTTCATAAAGCTTTTTAAAAATCCATTGTGTCCATTTATAATATTCAGGATCAGTTGTGTTAATTTCGCGGTCCCAATCATAACTGAACCCTAATGAATTGATTTGACGTTTGAATGTTTGAATATTTTTCGCTGTAAATTCAGCTGGATCGTTCCCAGTATCAATCGCATATTGTTCGGCAGGTAAACCAAAGGCATCCCAGCCCATTGGGTGAAGCACGTTATATCCTTGAGCGCGTTTCATACGCGAAATAATATCTGTTGCTGTATAACCTTCTGGGTGACCTACGTGAAGTCCTTGACCAGATGGGTAAGGGAACATATCTAATGCATAAAAGTTCTCTTTGTTTTTGTCATCAGTTGTTTTAAATGTATGATCTTTTTCCCAAAAGTCTTGCCATTTTTTCTCTATTGATTTGTGATTAAAAGACATTATATTCTTCCTTTCTGAAATTAAAAAACCCTATAAGCTATGACATATAGCTTATAGGGCGAGTGTTCGCGGTACCACCTAATTATTCATAAACAATAACGCTACAATGAGTTTAATATTTATGCTCAATGCTATTAACGCTAGCTAACGACTAGAACTACTTACTTCATTCTAGTAACTATATTAGGCGAGTTCAGTGACTAACACTATGCATTCACACCAACCATGCACTCTCTTTAAAGGTTTGTACGCTTACTACTCCTAAAATTTTCATTTTAATTTGATTATTCATAACTTTTTTACAATCATAACAGATTGCTTTTTAATTATCAATACTCTACTTTTTATCTTAAACGTAGAGTTTGACCAACAACAATTAAATCGCTATTTAAGTGATTTAAAGCTTTCAATTGATCAACTGAAGTATTAGCTTTTTGAGCAATACTAAATAGTGTGTCGCCTCTAGCTACAGTGTAAGTGCTTGCTACTGTTGTTTTTGGACGAACCACTTTGTCTGTACGTAATTGTAATCTTAATGTTTGACCAACTGAAATTAAGTCTGCGTTGTCTAATTTATTCCAAGATTGAAGCTCATTCACTGTTAAGTTGTAACGTCTCGCTACTGAACTTAATGTGTCTCCTGCTTGGACTTTGTAAGTCATTGGAATTGATGTTGCAGTAGTCTTTTTAACAACTGGTTTTGTTTTAGCTTTTATATTAGATATGGCTAATGTCTGACCAGGGTGAATTAGGTCACCTTTTAAGTTGTTCTTCGTTTTTAATTCAGACACTGATAAATTAAATTGCTGACCAATTTTGTACAGTGTATCGCCTGCTTGAACAGTATAAGTACCTTGAGTAGACTTACTTGCTGTTTGAGAAACAGGTGCTGCTACTTTAGCTACTGTTTTTTCAGATAAACGTAACACTTGACCTGGTGTGATTAAATCACCTGAAAGACCGTTGATCGCTCTTAATTTAGGAACAGTCGTGTTGTGGTTCATCGCAATTCTAAATAATGTGTCACCAGCTTTTACAGTGTAAGAGTCTTGTGCTGATTGTGTTGGAGCTGTTGATGCCCCAGTTTTATTATTCGCTGTGGATGTTGCAGATAATTTTAATACTTGACCTGGAACAATTAAACTACCACTAATATTATTTAATGACTGTAACTGACTTACTGAAGTACCGTAGCGCTTAGCAATACTATACAACGTGTCACCTGAAGTTACCGTATAAGAACCAGCTGCTACGGCTTTAGAAGAACTTTTCGCAACCGAAGCAGATGATGTTGTGTTACCAAGTTGTAGAACTTGACCAACAACAATTAAGTCAGAGGTTAACCCATTACGGTTTCTTAATTGGTTCATTGATAAACCAAAACGATTTGAGATGCCGTAGATTGTATCGCCAGATTTCACTGTATATGAACCAGCAGTTGAAACGGTTGGTTTTGACGAAGGGTTAGACTTAGAAACTGAACTTTGAGCAACTTTTAAGACTTGACCTGGGTGGATTAAGTTTGAAGTTAATCCATTACGGCTTCTTAATTGGTTCATTGATAAACCGAAACGATTTGAAATACCGTAGATCGTATCGCCAGATTTCACCACATATTCACCTGATTTAGGTGCTACAACTTTTGGAGTTGTCGGTTTGTTAACTGACGGTGTTGTTGGTGCAGACGTAGACGGCTTAGATGATGATTGGCCTGATCCACTTGAAACAGAACCAACTGGCCCATTATCAAAACGTGTTAAGCCCCAACGGTCAATAATTGAGTTTAATTTTCTGTTGTAATTACGATCAGTTGCATAACGACCTGTTAACCATAGTGTGGCATCACGATACGAGTTGGTATTTTCTTTCCATGTACCTGAGTAGAAATTACGGTTCCATGTTAAACCATTACGTAATTTATCCGCATTATCTCTAAATGATGCACTGTAGTTTGGATAACTTCTAAAGTTGTCACGAATTGTAATCATGCCACCTTTAGTATCTTCTTTAGTATACTGTTTGGTTGTTTGACCATTGTAACTACCTTTGATACCAAATAAGTTGTGATGTGGTGGTGAAGATAATCCACTTCTACCATATCCAGATTCTAATGCTGCTTGTGCAATCATTACTGACGCATATAAGTTATGTTCAGCTGCAACCTGTGATGCTTCAGCAGAAATACGGTCAATAAATTCATTACCCGTACGAATAGCCGCTTGAGCATTTGAACTCTTTGTATTTTCGTTTAATTTATTTGATACCGCCGCTGCACTGTTAACGTTCTGATTGTGAACTTGAAGAATTTGACCCACACGAATTAAGTTCGGGTTAGATAATTTATTAATCGAAGCTAACTTAGATGCTGTCGTTTGGTGTAAACGCGCAATACTGTTTAATGTTTCACCAGCTTCGACAACATGTTTGCGTTCGCTAGATTTTAACGCAGGCGCTTTTGGATCTACTTGTTCAACTTTAGGAAGTTCAGGTTCTGGTTCAGGCTCTGGTTCTGGTTCAGGTTCAAGTTCTGGTTCAGGCTCTGGTTCAGGCTCTGGTTCTGGTTCTACCTCAACAACCTCTTCTACCATTGGTTCTTCCTCTACAAGTTCTTCTACTTCCTCTTCCGATTCTTCATCTTCTAAGTCTTCATCTTCTAAGTCTTCATCTTCAAGATTTTCTTCAGTACCTTCTTGAATGTCTTCTACTTCTTCAACCTCAGCTTGACTCGCTTCAATGAATGCATGGGTAACAGACTGCAATTCAGCAGCTGTCATACTATTCACATCTAGGTGTCCTACAACATTCTCGCCACCATTTTGTAGCATAAAGTTTACTAAGTTTTGTTTCGCTGCTTCATTAGCATCCGTGTTTTCTTCTGTATTGTTGTATTCAGCCAGTAATGCACGAGCAGTTCCTGCTGAGTCTGTGTTTGCAGAAACTTGGTTAAATAATCCGCCAATTAAAAAAGTACTTGCAGCAATTCCAAATGAGACAGCAGTATTAAATTTTGTTCTATGTAAATTAGGTTTTTTCACTATTTATTACTCCTCATTTATTTTAAATTTCTTCATAATAATGTTATAAATATATGTTCGTAATTAGAGTATAACCAATTCAAACCGCTGTATATAGTCTTTCAATACAATTGTTAAAAATGTCATCAAACTGAAATATAATATGTTTGTTATCAATACATACGTTCGGTATAATCTCGATATAAAGCACTATGTAACCATTCAACAATTTTTAAGGAGTAATGTTATGATTCATTCGCCACTCACCTTTAATCATTCGCTTTTAAAACAATATTTAAAACCAGATTCGACTGCCATTGATGCAACAGTTGGTAATGGCAACGATTTTTTGTTTTTGATGAAACAAGTTGGAAATAATGGAACAGTTATCGGTTTTGATATTCAAAAAGATGCTATTAAAACAACTCAAGAAAAAATCGATTCAAATAAATTAACAACCAAAACGCAACTTATCTTAGATGGACATGAAAAGATGCTAGATTATATTGATCCAGAAACCGTCCACGCTATTGTCTTTAACCTTGGTTACTTACCAAAAGGTGATAAAACGATTATTACTAAACCTGATACAACGATCAAAGCGATTGAAGCTGGGTTAACCTTACTTGTGAGGGGTGGATTAATGACGATTATGGTGTACCACGGTCACGATGGTGGAAGTGAGGAAAAAGAAGCTGTAGAAACATTTTTAGAAACACTTGATCAAAAAGAGTATACAGTGATGAAGTATACTCCATTGAATCAGATCAATCATCCTCCCTATTTATTAATGGTACAAAAACAATAAGTTTGTTGAAAAATATAACCATTGAAAGTGGTATTCACAAATGCTCATTCAATAATTGTATACAAAAACCGATTTTAAAATGAGTCGGTTATTAAATTCACATCGTACCTAGTTATGGCACAAAGGTATAAAAAGCACCTAACAATATATTGTTAGGTGCTTTAATCTTGTAAAAACTATTTACTTTTAATAAATGTTGTCCCTAAGAATTTAGGTGCTTCTGATTTACCGATGAATACGACTAATACTAGAATGGTTAGTAAGTATGGTGCAACGTTTAACCAGATTGTTGGCACATCTTGAATAATTGGAATGTAATTACCCGTACGAGCTAAACTTTGTGCGAAACCAAAGAAAATTGCCGCCCCCATTGCTCCTAGTGGGTTCCATTTACCAAAAATCATTGCGGCCATCGCCATAAATCCTTGACCTGTTACGGTTAAGATTCCGAATTCGTTGTGAATCGCTTGTGCTTGTATGGCACCACCGATACCACCTAAGAAACCTGAGATTAGAACGCCGTAGTATTTCATTTTGTATACGTTAATACCAACTGTTTCTGCGGCATGTGGGTGTTCACCAACAGAACGTAAGCGTAGGCCAAAACGCGTTTTGAATAATAGAAACCAGCAAATAATCGCTATTAAAATTCCTAAATAAGCCGGGCCAGATGTCCCTTTAAAGAAAATTGGACCAATTACAGGAATATCACTTAACACTGGGAAGGTTTGTGATGATAACGGACGAGCAAGTGGACCCGTTTGAGCAGCACCGTACATGGCACGAACTAAGAACACAGATAAGCCTGGTGCAGCTAAGTTAAGTACTGTACCGGAAATAATGTGGTCAGCACGGAAGTGAATCGTTGAAATCGCGTGAATTAATGAGAACACACAACCAACAATACCACCAACTAATAAGCCGATCCAAGGTGTCAAGTTACCAAATTGTGAAATAAACTGGAGGTTGAATACCGCTGATGCGAAAGCACCGATAACCATGATACCTTCTAGTCCGATGTTAACTACACCAGAACGTTCAGAAAAAGTTCCTCCTAATGCCGTAAAAATTAAAGGAGCTGCATATATTAATGTACTAGAAACAATTAGTTGCAATAAATTGACTATATTCATCTCGCTTCTCCTCCTTTAACTGTTTTGCGGTTGAATAATCTACGAATAATGTAATTGGCACCAATGAAGAAAATAATTGATGCTACAATCACATCTGCTAATTCATCGGGCACCCCTGCACTGTTAGGCATAAATCCAGCACCGATATCTAAAATACCTAATAAGATGGATGCTAAGAATGTTCCGAATGGATTGCCTAAACCAAGCAAGGCAACAGCGATACCATCGAAACCTTCAGTAGGTAATGCTGATTGAACGAAGATGTTACGGAATGTACCTAGCCCTTGAATCGCTCCACCTAATCCAGCTAACGCTCCACTTAAGAACATTGATAAAATAATATTTTTCTTAGAGCTCATACCGGCATATTCTGCAGCATCTTTATTCAAACCTACAGCTCTTAATTCAAAGCCAACAGTCGTATGCTTCATTGTGAACCAATATAGGATAACGGCAGCAAGCGCTAAGAATAAACCTAAGTTTAAGCGTGAACCACCTGTTAAAGCACTAAGCCAACCTAAAGCTAAACTAGCATTCTCGCCTACTAGTGCAGTACGGTTCCCTGTTGCTAGTACGTTACGAATCATATAGTTAGAGAAGTGTAATGCTGTATAGTTCAGCATGATTGTAACGATAACTTCGTTTGTACCGAAATATGCACGTAAGAAACCAGCGATACCAGCCCAAATTGCTCCAGCTAATAATCCAATAATTAAAAATAATGGTACTGATAATAATCTTGGCAAATCAGGGAACATTAATGCAAACCAGATAGACGTTAACCATCCCAATAGCATCTGTCCGGCGATACCAATATTAAAAAATCCAGCTTGATAAGCCATATTGAATCCTAATCCAGTAAAGGTTAAGACAACAGCCTGGCGAAGCGCTTCGCCAAAGAAGTATGGATTTGTTAATACACTTGTTAGCATCGCATTGTATGCATCAATAGGGTTATAACCGAATAAGAGCATAACAAGTGCCCCAAGGATAAAACCAAATAGGATTGAAATGAGAGGAACAATTAATTTATTCAGCATCGTATTTTCTCGTTTAAACATTGACTTCAGTCTCCTCTCTTTCTACCGCTTCATCTCTCGCTTTATCAAGTGGAACACCAGCCATAAGTAATCCAATCTCTGACTCGTTAGTTTCATCCGCATTAACTGTTGCAATGATATCACCATCATACATAACAGCAATTCGGTCAGAAACGTTTAAAATTTCATCGAGTTCGAAACTCATTAGAAGAACAGCTTTACCTGAATCACGTTGTTCAACCAAACGTTTGTGAATATATTCAATTGCCCCAACATCTAATCCTCGAGTAGGTTGTGCTGCAATTAATAATTCTGGATTTCGATCAATCTCACGAGCGATAATCACTTTCTGTTGGTTACCACCAGATAACGACGCTGCTGTATCTTTTTCACTTTGTGTACGAACATCAAATTCTTCAATTAAACGATCAGCATTCTGCTTGATTTCATCATGATCTAGAATTAAGCCACTACTGAATGGATCTTGGTAATACGTTTGTAGCATCATATTCTCTTCAATAGTCATATCTAAAATTAAGCCATGACGCTGACGGTCTTCAGGAATATGACCTAAACCATGTTCCGTAATCTGGCGAGGTTTATTATTTTTAATATCAAATTTATTTAGGCTAATTTCCCCAGATTCAATCGGTCTTAATCCTGAAATGGCTTGAATTAACTCTGTTTGACCGTTTCCGTCGATACCTGCGATACCAAGTACTTCTCCAGCACGGACGTCTAAACTTAATCCTTTAACTGCATCTAAATCACGAGAATTTTTAACGACTAAGTCTTCAATTGATAATACAACTTCTCTTGGTTTAGATGGCCCTTTGTCAACTTTAAAATTAACGGAACGACCCACCATCATGTCCGCTAATTCTTGGTGAGTTGTATCTTTAACATTCACTGTATCGATACTCTTACCACGGCGGATAACTGTACAGCGATCTGCCACTTGTTTTATTTCGTCCAACTTATGCGTAATGATAATAATTGATTTACCTTCTTTAGTCATATTGCGCATAATTTCCATTAACTCATCAATTTCTTGTGGTGTCAGTACAGCTGTCGGTTCATCTAAAATTAAAATATCTGAACCACCGTATAATGCTTTGATAATTTCAGCACGTTGTTGCATACCAACTGATACGTCACGAATCACAGCTTTAGGGTCAACTTTTAATCCGTACTGATCAGATAGTTCTATAATACGATTTTCAGCTGTCTTTTTATCAATATATCCAAAATTATGTTCTTCACGTCCAAGCATAATATTTTCTGCTATCGTAAATTTGTCCACTAACATAAAGTGCTGGTGAACCATCCCGATGCCGTATTGAGCTGCTTTATCAGGTGAAGAAATTTTGGCTGTTTCGCCTTTGATTTTAATCTCACCACTTGTTGGTTCAAGTAATCCTGATAACACGTTCATTAACGTTGATTTACCAGCACCGTTCTCGCCAAGAAGTGCATGGATCTCGCCTTTTCTAACTTCTAAGTTGATGTTGTCATTGGCTTTAAAATCACCGAATTGTTTTGTAATTCCTATCATTTCAATGACATTTTCATGTTGAGTCAACAGTATCCCTCCTTATGTATTGTCATTTTAAATTATTTTTGACTAAATATAAAGAGCGCCAGTCACAATTACGGACCAGCGCTCGATAGCTTAAAACATTCTTATTCCCAATCTTGAGAGAATTCTGGCACTTCGATTTCGCCGTCTAAAATTTGTTGACGTACATTTTCTACTTCTTCCCAAGCTTCTGCAGATAAGTTACCTTCCACTAAATCTACACCTTCGTTTTCTAAACCATACTGAATGTTTTCTCCACCAGGGAAGCCTTCATCGTTAGTTTGGTTTGCTGATAATTTAACAGCGTTTCCTACTGCTTTAATTGTAGATGTTAATGTAACGTTACCGTCTGCCCATTCTCCTTCTTCCTCTTGGTCACGGTCAACACCGATTACCCAAAGATCATTGTCTGAGCCGTTTTCCATACGGTTACGTGCTTCAGTGAATACACCGTTACCTACCGCACCAGATGCGTGGAAGATTACATCTACACCTGATGAGTACATACCGTTAGCAATTTGCTGACCTACTGCTGCATCTGAGAATGATTCAGCGTACTGAACGTCTACTTCAATATCCGGGTTAACATGTTCAACACCAGCTAAGAAACCAGTTTCGAAACGGTCGATGATTAAACTGTCGATACCACCGATGAATCCGATTTGATCTGTTTCAGTTGTTAAAGCTGCTGCTACACCTGCTAAGAATGAAGCTTCATGGTCACTAAAGTTTAATGAAACAACGTTGTCTAACTCAACCACGTCATCCACAATACCGAAGTACTGATCTGGGTTTTGATTTGCCATTTCTTCTACTGAGTCACGTAACATGAACCCAATACCATAAATAACATCGTAATCGCCTTGGATTGCTTGGTTAAAGTTTGGTATAAAGTCAGATGAGTCATCTGATTGGAAATAGGTTGATTCGTTGCCAGTTTCATCAGACCATTCTTGCATACCTTCCCATGCAGACTGGTTAAATGAACGGTCGTCTACTCCACCTTCATCAGTAACCATAGCGATTGAAAAACCGTCGCCACCGTCACCATTTGCTGCTTCATCACCATTTGATGCTGCATCGTCGCCAGCGTTTTGACCTTGACATGCTGCTAATAATAAAGCAGATGCTCCTAAAGATAATAGACTCTTAAATTTAATTGACATAGATAACCCTCCATATTTTTTAATTCTATGTAATTTCAATTCTATAGATATAATACTTAGAATTGCCCGAAATGTAAAGTCTTTTCGGGATAGATAACACAAAAACATTCGCTTGTCATCGCTTTCTAAATTCCAATAAACGGTTTATCCCCTTAAATAATACATAAAAAAACGAACGATAAATACATAGAATGTTCTATCGTTCGTTTTATAGGTGAATTTATATGTGATTATTATTGAAATAAATTAATCAGTCGTAAAAATGTGTAAAAATAATTTTGAAATTAATTTCGTTTTTTGATTATATTTCCTTGTTTTTTAGAGTGTTTTTTCATCATCTTCTATATCTTGAGTCGACTCTTCACTTTCTCCTGGAAGTGTTTCCAATAAGACTACACGAGGTTTTGACCCTTCGTGTGGTCCAACTACTCCTCTAACTTCCATTTCGTCAATTAGTCGAGCTGCTCTATTATATCCTATTCTAAATCGGCGCTGAAGTAAAGAAATACTTGCCGTTTGCATTTCGATAACCATCTCTACAGCGGGCTGGTAGTATTCATCTTCCGGTTCACCGTGAGAATCAGTATCTGGTTCTTCCGGAATCATCTCTTCTATATAATTAGCATCTTGTTGTGATTTGACATAGTCAACGATATTGGATACTTCTTCATCTGAAATAAAGGCCCCTTGAACACGGGTTGGCTTATTCGCTCCCATTGGTTGGAACAGCATATCCCCTTTTCCAAGAAGTTTTTCAGCTCCGTTAGAGTCTAAAATAGTTCGAGAGTCCGTTCCACTAGATACAGCAAATGCCATCCGTGAAGGAATATTCGCTTTAACTACTCCCGTAATAACATCCACACTCGGACGTTGGGTTGCCAAAATCATATGGATTCCAGCTGCTCGAGCCATTTGTGCTAAACGGGTGATAGCATTTTCGACTTCATTAGAAGCTACCATCATTAAATCAGCTAACTCATCAACGATCACTACGATATAAGGTAAAGGATTTAACGCTTCTTCTCCTGATTTGTTCTTTTCTTGAACTAATTCATTATAGCTTGTCATATTTCTCGTACCGCTTGCCGCGAACAATTCGTAGCGTCGTTCCATCTCTTGAACAACTTTATTTAATGCTTTCGCCGCTTTTTTTGGATTGGTAACTACCGGTGTAAGTAGGTGAGGTATACCATTATAGATATTCAACTCGACCATTTTCGGGTCAATCATCATCAGTTTTACTTCATTAGGTTTGGCTTTTAATAAAATACTACAAATAATACCATTAATTCCTACTGACTTCCCTGAACCAGTCGCTCCGGCAATCAGTAAGTGGGGCATTTTAGATAAGTCAGCAATCTGAATATTACCAGCAATGTTTCTACCTATTGGTACTTCCAAGAGTTTGTCTTTACGTCTTGGTAAACCTTCTATAACTTCTCTAAAAGATACCATACTCACATTGCTGTTAGGAACTTCTATTCCAATTAATGATTTACCAGGAATTGGGGCTTCCATACGAATATCTTTGGCAGCTAAAGCAAGTGCAATATCATGCGATAAGCTAACAATCTTACTTACTTTTACACCTGTAGCTGGCTGGACTTCATATTTTGTTACAGCCGGACCTAATTTGGCATCGACTACTCTAGCATTGACACCAAAACTTTGAAATGTGTCCTCTAATAAATGAGCATTGTCTTCTAGTAGACTCATCTCTGCTGATTGATCTTGATTAGGCACTTCATTTAACAAATCAAGATTGGGTAGTAAATAACCTTCATTATCCTCTTCATCAAAAATAAACTCAGTATCATCGTCCGTTGTTGACTCTGATGGTGCTTCTTGAGTAGACGTTTTCGTAGGATTTGGACTAGTCGTTCTTTTTTTCAAGTCAGGATATTTTGGTTGAATAACTTCTTTAGCCGTTTGAGTGTCATCGGCAACTTTGGTAGTTGGCTCAGTAGTCTTCACACTTGATTTAGACTTTTTAGATTTTCTATTTTGTTTTCTTTTTGAATTCGATTGTTTTTGTTTCATTGACTGAATGAATTGATAAACACCATTCCCAAATGTAACTAGGCCATTTCTGATTCGTTCAAGCATTGTTTGATAAGAAAAGTTACCAACAGTCATAATCCCAACAAATATTAAACCAACCATTAAAATAATGGTTCCTGGTATTGCAAATAATTGGTAGCTACTTTGGAATAGGACGGAACCAATTAAGCCCCCACCTAAAGGAAGTTCTGTTGCATTGGTTGAAAATTCTTGTTGAATTCGTTGCCAGGTTAATTGAATGATGTTGATATCTACATTGATTAAAGTACTAAAGTGTTGCCAATGAATATAAATCAACCCTGATAGATATGTTAAAGTCAGGCCAATCGTCACACGGTTGAAAAAATTCGGCCACTCTCCTTTAAATATTAAATAAATACCTAAAATAATAAAACTTCCCGCAAGAATGACATACGTTTCACCGACTAATGCGCGAAGTATATTTGCTGTAAATATTCCCATAAAACCGAACTGTCCAATAGCTAATAAGCTTAGAAAAATAATGATCATACCAAATACTTCTATTGGAAATCTTATTTGCTTTTTGCGTGTCTTACGACGCCGTCTTTTTGCCATATTGCATTACTCCCATTTCATAATCGCTTGTATTATACCATGAATACAGTGGTCTACCAATACATCTCCACATCTCCCGTTCTCATAATTTATTAACCAATTCTTTCTAAGCTTTTTAAAATAATATAGATAGCCAATATATTCACACAGAGCTCATATAGTAGATATATGATTTTCCGACTAACTTTTTGTATAATGTAAAAAACAACAAGGGGGGCCTTCCAATGGGTTCGATATTTGATCAATTTATCCAAAAAGGGAAAAACAGAAAGTCGAATGGAACAGTAGATTTTGAGAATGAGTGGCATGGTTCAAGCGATCCAGTTAAGATTAGTGCAAAAATCATTGGTAAAGTTCAAGGTGTGGGATTCCGCTTCTCAACGAAACAAGTCGCTATGGAATTAGGCATTGGCGGTATCGTTCGCAATGAAAGTGATGGGTCTGTTTACGTAGAAGCCAATGGCTCTAAAGAACAGATCGATCATTTCATTGAAGCACTAAGAAAAGGGCCATCACCAGCATCAGAAGTAGAAAAAGTACTTGTTAAATATGAAGAAAGTTTAAAAGTTCGGGATAAATTTACACAAGCCAATTGAAAAAGCGCTGTGAATCCTTTATGATAGACGATGTGGCTTTATGCCGTTACTAATAATTTCAAATAATAAAGGATTGAGAACACTTGAAACAAAATTTTAAAAAGTGGATTTTCTCAGGGAGTATGCTTGTCACAGCATTATTCTTATCAGGATGTATGCGCCTAGATGAAAATAATCAACCTGCTGGCTTCTTCTCTGAATTGATGTATGACTATATTGTTGTACCGATGGAGTTTTTACTTAACTGGTTGGGTGGTAACTTAGGTAACTACGGTTTAGCAATTATTGCATTAACTATTTTAGTCCGTTTGATTATGCTTCCAATGACATTGAACCAACAACGTTCAATGATGAAATCTCAAATGCAAATGTCTGGTATAAAACCAATCATTGACGAGATTCAAGAAGAAATGCAAGCCACTGAAGATCCAGAACGTAAACAAGAATTAAACCAAGAATTAATGATGGTTTATCAAGATAATGGCATCAACCCATTAAGTCAGATGGCCGGATGCTTACCGCTATTCATTCAGATGCCTGTCTTTATTGCGATCTTCCATGTCTTCAGACATTCAGAAGCAATCGCTTCAACGCAAATCTTTGGTATTCCATTAGGTTCACCGAGTGCGATTCTAGCAATTATTACTGGTGGCCTATACTACATTGAGTCAAAATTAATGCAACAACGTATGCCCACTGATCAGCCAGGTGGTGGTTCAATGGCGCTG
>DATGUS010000021.1:0-3304 GCA_035301245.1 Alloiococcus sp.
ATGATTGTCGGCAAAGCCATCTCTTGGTCAAGTGTGGACAATATGCTAGATAAAGGAATTGGCATGATGGGCTATATCGCATTCGTGATGCTCGTTGCAGCAGGATACGGTGAAGTGATCCGGGCAACAAACGGTGTTGAAGCATTAGTAGGGTCTCTTGTTCAAATGGTTAACGGTAACACCATTGTCGCAATAATTGGAATGATTGTTATTGGTTTATTCATTACACTGGGTATCGGAACTTCATTCGGTACAATTCCTATTATCGCAGCCATTTATGTCCCCTTATCTATTGAGTTAGGATTCAGCCCCGCAGCCATTATTTTACTTGTTGGAACAGCAGCCGCTCTAGGTGATGCAGGGTCACCTGCTTCAGATAGTACGCTTGGGCCAACAGCCGGTTTGAATGCTGACCGTCAACACGACCACATTATGGATACGTGTGTCCCAACATTTATTCACTATAATATCCCACTAATGATTTTTGGGATTCTTGGTGCTTTCATTCTCATGTAATTAAATATTCGATCAATAACAGTTTGGCTGTGCCTATAGCGCCTTTTCGATATAATAGAAATGAGCGTTTTAACGGATAATCGCCTAAGTTCATATGATGATCCCAACGTGTTTCTTAGAAGGAAAAGCCGTTCAACCGCCGTACATTCTGAAACTGTTAAATAATAGTTATATACAAAAACCCCGCTATCAGTGAAGTAACGCCTTATCTTTGATGACCGAACGGTTCACTTTAACTAGCGGGGTTCTTTTATGCATTATTTTCAATTGCTTGAAGCATTTCCGGGATGTCTGATGACGTAAAGATATCTAACAAGTCAGCTTTTGATCTAATTTGATTATTCGCTGATTTTGTAACTAAAATATAGTGCGTATCATGATTCAGATCCGTAAATTCATCGAGAACACTCTCCAACTCTAACTCACTGTATAAGATTTTGTAAGAGTTTCGGTACTCATCAGTTTCGCCATTTTGGATGACATCTTTAATTGTATAATTCTTATTTAAAAAGTCTTGCTCGCGAATATGAGATGCTACAAAGTGTGCTAAACCATTATCCGTAATCATTCCCACAAGTTTATCTTGATTAAAAACCGGGAACTGTGAAATATGATTCTTAGATACATGATCAAACACATCAAGTAAATCCGAATTGATGTCAAAGGTGATCACTTGCTTCTTATCGATAATCTTTGAAATTTTAATCGGGTTAGATAGCATTGTCTTAATCGTTGTTAGAATAGCAATAATATGATCTGACGGCTCGGCAATATCATAAAATTTATTCGTTGTTCGGTGAACAATCACATTTCGAAAATCATTAATCAGACGCAGCTCGTCAATATGATTGCTTAAAAAATAATTCCCTTGGCGCTTATTAATCTCATCGATACAGCGGTGAAAGGAAACATATTTATCAGTCTTCCCAAAAAACTTCTCACTCAGTAACTTATGGACTTCATTATATAACTTGATGAACTCTCTTTGATTCGTTGATTCTTGTATGCTCATAGATTACCCTTCCTTCTATCTCCTATACTTTGATAAAAAATAAATACCGACAGAATAAGACGTTCTGCCGGTATTGGGTTTGTTAGTTATTTAGTTTAGAAGCTGCGGCTTCATCAATTAAGATCGTCACATCTTCATGATTTTGTAAAATGGTTGCCGGAACGTCTGGACTAATTTCACCATTAATCATTTCATTAACTGCCCAAGCTTTGCCTTCGCCAAATGCCATCAAAATAATTTTATCTGCTGCCATAATACTTTGCATACCCATACTATAAGCTTGCTTTGGAACATCTTCTTCTGAATCGAAAAAGCGTTTATTCGCTTGAATGGTAGAGTCTGCTAATTCCACTAAACGAGTTGTTGAATCAAATGAAGAACCGGGTTCATTAAATCCAATGTGCCCATTTGAGCCTAATCCTAACAATTGTAAATCAATTGGATTTTCTTTGAGTAGTTCATCATAACGCTTTACTTCAGCTTCAGCATCTTCATTGCTGCCATCAGGTAAGTAAGAAGCTTTGAATGGTTTTTGGTTAAATAAATGGTGCTTCATATAAGCATAATAACTTTGAGGATGTGATTGATCTAAACCATAATACTCATCTAAGTTAATAGACGTTGCTTCACTAAAGTCAATATCTGCTGATTCACTCATTAAAGCATACAGCTCTTCCGGCGTTGAACCTGTAGCCAGTCCAAACACCTTATCTCCTTCACTTAATGCCAACTTGAATAGTTCTAGAGCCTTCTTGGATGCTTCACTTGATGTTTTAAAAATTTCTACTTTCATGATAATCCTCCGTTTTCATCGATTACATTAATTTTATCATAGACGATTGTGAATAATCATCAAAAATATCACAGAAAACCTATGAATCACTTATTTTTTATTTCAAATCTGTATCGTTACATCTTATAGAACCACAAAAAGCCGTGCATCTTAAAGACACACAGCTTCTTCGTAGTACTATTTAATTGACTGATACTCTGCTTCTATACCGCGCTTCACTGCGGGACGTTTTGCGATACGTTCAGCCCATTCCATCACATTTTTATATTCTTTAATATTTAAAAACTCATCTGAACCGTCATACAATTCACCCAGTGCCAGACGACCATACCATGACCAAATCGCAATATCGGCAATTGTATATTCTTCACCAGCAATATATGAACGATCTTTTAAAACTTTGTCCAATAAGTCTAACTGACGTTTAGTTTCCATTGTATAGCGGTCAATGGGATACTTCATCGGTTCTGGTGCATAGTTAAAGAAGTGTCCAAAGCCACCACCTACATAAGGCCCTGAACCAATCTGCCAAAATAGCCAGTTCACTGTTTCTGTTTTTTGATGAATCTCTTCAGGTAAAAAATGATCATATTTTTCAGCTAAATACATCAAAATCGAACCTGACTCAAATAATTCAACACTCGGCTCAACACTCTGGTCAAACATTGCTGGAATTTTTGAGTTGGGGTTAATAGTTACAAAGTCCGAACCAAACTGATCGCCTTCAGAAATATCAATTTTATATAAATCATACTCAACAACGGATAGACCAGCTTCGATTAATTCTTCAAGCATGATCGTAACTTTAATGCCGTTAGGTGTCCCTAGTGAATAAACTTGTAGTGGCTTTTCACCAACCGGTAATGTTTGTTCAAAACGACTCCCAGCAGTTGGACGGTTACCACTCAACGAATCATTCTCATCTTCCCATTTCCAAACTTTAGGCAATGTATATTCTGACATAATCTAAAACTCCTAACTTT
>DATGUS010000022.1:0-5933 GCA_035301245.1 Alloiococcus sp.
TGTACCTTTTCAAAGTGTTTTAGAACTTGGCGGAGGACGTGGCGACTTAAGTATGGAAATGGCTAAGCGCAATAAAAATGTCACTATGATTGAATTAGTCCCAGAAATTAGTGAAGAGGTTAAGAATCAAAATAAATTTAATTTAGAAGTTATTAATGAGGATTTTTATGAAGTTAAACTAGATAAAACCTTTGATTTACTGTTATACATTGATGGATTTGGTATTGGTGATACTAGCAATCAAATCACATTACTTCAACGCATTCATCATTGGTTGAATGATGATGGGGTAGCATTAATTGATATTTATCAACCACAATATTGGCGTACTGTATCTGGTATTGAAATGCAAATTCATCCAGATTTAGATGTGATGCGCAGATACGATTATGATTTTGAAAATGACCGAATGCTAGATACATGGTGGCGTACCGACAAGCCTGAAGAAACATATACACAAAGCCTAGCTTGTTATTCTCATGAAGAAATTAATGCTTTAGCTGAAGCAGCCGGATTAACAGTTGTTGGCTATTTCCCTGGAGGTATGATGGACTATGAAAATAAAACATGGTATAATCATGCATCATTAAATGATTGTTTAGCTTACCGAGTTAAACTTAAGAAAAACATAGATAAATTATTTTTGAGTGAATCCTATTAGCTATCATAATTTTTGTCTAATAAATACTATTAAAACAGCGAGTTAACTTCATTTAAGTTAGCTCGCTTTTCTTATACAATAAGTTGAACTATTAATTTAAGTTTATAAATAAGATAATACTGGCTTGTACACTATATACTTGACCTTTATTAATTAAAAGACCCAGTCAGGATGAACATAGGCAGAATTGTGAACATCATTTGGATTATCTGGTTTAAACGATTTTTCTACTTGATCACTTGGAACTTCCAATTTTTCAAACATAATATAAGGCGGATTTTTAAAACCAATATTTTTAAATTCTTGATCCACAAGTGTAAAACGACTTCCAACTAATCGTGCCTCATTAATATCATTAACGTAATCAACATTCATCTGACTCATTTGAAAAAGTTCTCCACGCTCATTTTTAAAATAATGGAGCGTGTTATTGATACCTACAAACTCAACAATTTGCATTTCTTCTGTTTCTTCATAAAGGGTACTATCTCTTAGAGCTTCAATATGATTCAAATTTCGGTAATAATCTTGTTCACTGGTACTATAAGGAACATAGCCGAAAAATTCACGATATCGATCTCTAACTAAAGCATTTACATAAGGAATTTCATCCAAATAGGGACGGTAATAGAGATGAGCACCAATACCGATAAATGTAATGACTGATGCGGTTGTTATTAAAGACCAAAATATTTTACTACTCTTTGTTTGATTTGTTTGAACTTTATGGTTATAAATAGATTTCACAAATATTGCGCAAATCACTATTAACAAAACAATGATGCTTAGTACTAAAGTAACTGTTTCATAAAAGTATTCTGCTTGTAACCAAAAATTGACTGACATATTATAACCAACTATCTTTCTCAATTTATTAATTTAATACTAGCTTAAACGCCACTGATACACAATTAAAATAATTATATATTTTAAAAGTAAATATGAAAACGATATTGATTATTTATACATTCTTAATTGTGTCAAAACCTTTAAAAATGTAAAATAATTGTTACCATTCAGAGATCTATCAAGGCTTCATCTGTGCTAAAATTAATTGTATATATATTTTTAGAATTAGAGGAAATCAATATGAACCGTTATAAATTTGAAGTAATTGTATTAGCTACAGATATGTTTGGCTATTATTGGGGTCGATCTTTTTATGAAAAATATAACAAAAAAATATATACATTAGGAAACTTTCAGTCTCCGTATACCAAATATTCCAAATTATTTAAAGAAAATCGAATTGTAGAAAATTTATTCGACGAAGACGTTTTTGTAGATAGTATTATTCAATATGCTAATGATATTAAAGCAGGAGATCCTGAGGTTGAAATCATTCTTATTCCAGTTAATGATCACTTTGTGCGCTACGTCATTCAAAATGAAATTGAATTAAGCAAGCATTGTTTATTTAATTTACCAAATGAACAACTTCTAGAAAAATTAATGCTGAAAGAAAATTTTTATAAAACAGTCAGTGATCATGGTCTCGCAATCCCAAAGACAATCTTTCATCCGGCTCAGAAACCATTTAATGAGACGTTCACTAGTTTTCCTTGTATAGTGAAGCCAAGTACAGCAATTGGATGGAAAGAACTTGATTTTAACGAATATGAGAAAGTATATCATTGTAATAATGAAGAAGAATTAAAAGATACCTTAGAAGCAATTCGCAAGACAAGTTATAACGAAAAGTTAATTATCCAAGAGTTTATTGAAGGTGATGATACTAATCTATGGGATATTGTAACGTATTCAAATACTGAAGGTCATGTTCAGTTTATCAATATGGGGCAAGTCCTCTTACAAGAACCATCAGAAAATATGGTTGGGAATTACACTGCAGTAATGTCTCGTTATAACAAACCTTTTATGGAAAAAATCTTCAACCTATTAAATGATTTAGGTTACAGTGGGTTCGCGAATTTTGATATGAAGCTCGATCCAAAAGACAATCAGTACAAGCTTTTTGAGGTGAATTTAAGAACAGGTCGTTCAAGCTTTAGTGTTGAACAAATGGGTGAGAGTTTAGCTAGAAATATAGTGGATGATCTTATTTATAATAAAGAGAACAAAGAAGTTCATTATATGAATGAACCAAACTTATTCTCTTACGTACCAAAGTATGTCTTAGAAAAACATGTCCTTAATTCGGCATTAAAAGAAGAAATTAAACAATTAATTAAACATAAGAAGATGAATAACCCACTTGTATATTCTAAGGACCGTTCGTTGAAGCGTTCTGGATTTTTAGCTTTGCGTAGCGCAAAATATATCTTAAAATATCAAGACGGTACATGGAACCGTTCAAAAAATTCTAAAGAAAAATAATTTTTTGATTTTTGTTAATCGTACTTATGATGAAATTATTCTAACATGAGTACGATTTTTCATGTAAGAAATTAAAACAAAGTGCAATTATTTGTTGTCACACAATTAAATTGATATAATACTTATTTGAAATGTAGAAGGGGAGATTTAATGTTATCAACACGTGATTTAATTAAAGTCATTTGGCCTTATTTTATAAAATATAAGAAAATTTTAGTGTTGGACTTAATTGCTGCAGTATTTACAACATTTGCAGCGTTTTTCTTACCAGTTGTTTTGCGGCAGCTGACTAACTACGGAGCAAGTGGTGATCTTACTGTAGGGATTATTGCCTACCTGACAACCGTATTTGTTCTTTTAAAGGTGGCAGAAGTTATTGCTCGCTATTTTATGACAAATATTGGTCACCGAATGGGGGCATTGATTGAAACAGATATGCGTCGTGACTTATTCGATCACCTAATGGCAATGGATAACGATTATTATAATGATAACCGTGTCGGTGAAGTAATGTCACGGTTAACGAATGACTTATTCGAAATTACCGAGTTTAGTCACCACGCACCAGAAGAATACTTAATATTTGCACTGCAAGTGGTTATGTCATTTATTATATTAAGCTTTATTAACTTGCCACTGACAATCATAATATTTTTAATGTTACCATTCATGTTTATTGTTTCTAAAAAATTTAGACAAAAAATGAGTGATGAACAGATGAATCAGCGTCGTCAGATTGGACGTTTAAATTCTGGGATTGAAGATAGTTTATCTGGTATTCGAGTAGTCAAAAGTTTTGCTAACGAAAATCAAGAAATTGATAAGTTCAGCCATGGGAATGAGAAGTTCTACTCCATTAAAAAGAAATTCTATATTTCAATGGCCGGATTTATGACGGTAACTACTGCTTTTGAAGGACTCATGTATATTATCGTTCTGGTCGTTGGTGGTTACTTTATTTTAAACGGAAATATGCTGACATCTGATATGATCGTCTTTATTATGTATATCAATATGCTCATTACCAGTTTGAAACGTATCATTCAGTTTACAGAGAACTTCCAAAAAGGATTAACTGGTATCCAGCGTTTCTATGAAGTGATGTCTTCTAAACCTCGCGTTCATAACTTAGAGCATGCGGTGGATATGGATAATGTTCGTGGTGAAATTGAATTTGATAATGTCACTTTCGATTACGGTGATGACGAACGTGTGTTAGATCAACTAAGCTTTGCCATTCAACCTGGCGAACAAGTCGCTTTCGTTGGACCAAGTGGGGCAGGCAAGTCCACTCTTATTAACTTAATTCCTCGTTTTTATGACATTAAGGGCGGAGAAATCACCATTGATGGTCAAAACATTAAAGATCTGACACTTCACACCTTACGAGATAATATTGGTATTGTTCAGCAAGATGTTTATTTATTTGCAGGAACGGTTGCTGATAATATAAGATACGGTAAGCTAGATGCAACAAATAAAGAAATCCGTGAAGCAGCAAAACTAGCAGGTGCTCTTGAATTTATTGAAGATTTACCTGATGGTTTTGATACAGATATCGGTGAACGTGGTGCGAGGTTATCTGGCGGACAGAAACAGCGGATTTCTATTGCGCGAGTTTTCTTGAAGAACCCACCAATTCTAATTCTTGATGAGGCAACCAGTGCTTTGGATAATCAAAGTGAAATGGTCGTTCAAGAGTCACTTGATGCACTAGCTAAAGGACGAACAACGATTACGATTGCACACCGTCTAACAACAGTTGAAGATAGTGATAAGATCTTTGTTTTAACTGAAGATGGTATTATTGAACAGGGAAGCCATAATGAATTGATGGCTAAAGAAGATTATTACTATAGACTTTATACAAGAAGTTTAACTTAATAGACTATTTTGAAGCCCATCTTCATAGTAAGGTGGGCTTTTTACTATTGATAAAAACATTGTAGCTATTCAATATGGTGTCTAACTATTTATATCTGTGAAAATTGAAATCATTTCTTGTGCTATAATAGTTATATCATAATTTTAGAGGTGCCTCATGAATCAAGAGAAAAAGAAATATATGAAAATTATTATGTCTATTTTAGTCATTGTTTTAAGTTATTTTGGAATTGATTTAGTTGGTGATAATACTCAGGAAGAGGTAGTCAATCAGACTGATCAATCTCTAACCAAACCTATTGATTCAACTAATGAACAGCACTCTAGTCAACATAGTAGTGATATTGATTCTGAAGGTCATTACACAGATGCACAAAACGTCAAAGATTTTATTAAAGCATTTAATGAGTTGCCTGATAACTATCTTACGAAAGATGAAGCGTACGACTTAGGTTGGGAACCACAAAAAGGAAATCTTCATGACGTTGCACCAGGGATGTCAATTGGTGGCGATTATTTTGGAAACTTTGAAAACCAATTACCAGAAGCAGATGGTAGAGATTATTATGAAGCTGATATTAATTACGATGGTGGACATAGAGGAGCAGAACGGTTAGTATTTTCTAATGATGGTTTATACTTTTATACTGACGATCATTATGAAACATTTGTAGAGCTAGAGTAGGTGACAACAATGAAAACGATCATGATTCATGGTAATCAGATGACTAGTAGATCTAAAACGATTGAGTACTTAAAACATATTTTTGAAATAGAATACTGTCAGGGAAGTAATCTCGATGCCTTATGGGATTGCATGGGAGAAAATCGTCTTGATGAAGAGACCGTTATTTATATATTTGATGAAGAGTCTATTTATAACTATTTAGGAACTTATGGAATAAAAGTTATGCGTTTTATAAATGCATTACCAAAACTAAACGACAAATATTTAGTGAAAACAGAAGAAGATTTCAAATAAATTAATTCCATTGTTTATTGTAAAAAGTGGTATGATTTACGTTTAATGTGTCCATGAAGATAAAGAACC
>DATGUS010000023.1:0-6705 GCA_035301245.1 Alloiococcus sp.
TCCTTTAAAGATTAAAACTTTTTAGCATGGTACTATTAAGTTGTTAGATGTTGGGTGATTATCCCCTGATCTTTTACAACTCAACATTCATTTTTATGACATACACGAAACATCAACTTCCCCCTAAGTTGATGTTTTTTGTTTGTTAAAAAATCCTTGCCGGAATCTTTTGAAGTTGATTTATTCTTTAAACATTTTTATCTTTTTCATCATATTTTGTTCATACTCTTATTCTATACTATAATCATACCCACAACAAAACAATGTTTGTTTTATTACACCCCCAATGTAATAAAGCCCAACTCCTTTTCCACCTAGTAGCATCTGACTACTAGGTGGTTTTTATTTTATCAATTTTTGGAACTAAAAAACAATATTGTTTTATTTCAAATTTAATCTTTCGTCCAAAACCTTTTCATATCAACCTTTTAAAATTTTTCATCACTTCTGTTTTAGAAACTTTCTTAAAAAGACTCAATAAGTTTGGTCAAATAAATTAATATTACGTATACTAAATAACGGAGAGTTTTTTAGGGGGAATTAGGTGATAAGCTTTAATCATGTATTTAAAAGTTTTGAAAAAAATAACGATAAAACTATTGCATTAGATAATATTCAATTAGAAATCAAAGAAAATGAATGTTTCGGTATTATTGGTGAAAGTGGCGCTGGGAAATCAACCCTTCTAAGAATGGCTAACGCATTAGAACATCCAACATCCGGTGATATTTTTATAAAAGATATGTATATCAATCAATTACGTTCAAATGAACTGCAACAACTGCGTAAACAAGTTGGGATGGTTTTTCAGCAATTTAATTTGTTAAACAATAAAACAGTCGAAGAAAATATCCTTCTACCACTCAAACTGCACAAGTATGACGATGTCATGGCTATTGATTCACTTTTAGACTTTGTTGGGTTAAGTGACAAGCGTCATACTTATCCAAATGAACTCTCAGGCGGGCAAAAGCAGCGTGTAGGTATTGCCAGAGCACTTATTACTAAACCTAAAATTTTGCTTTGTGATGAACCAACCTCTGCCTTAGACCAAAGCACTACTGATGAGATTGTACAATTGCTCAAAGAAGTCAATAATCAATTCAATATGACTATTTTGATTGTCACACACGAGTTGCATGTCGTCAAACAACTATGTGAACGTGCAGCGATTCTCGAAGACGGTAAATTGACTCAAGTTATCCCGGTGAAAACAGAATTAAATCCGCATGCTCACTTAACCTATAAAGAACGAGCGGTCGAGGTGTTAACATCATGATAACTTTACTTAGTACAGAAACATTTGCCGAACGCTTGATTCAATATGGACCTGAGATTTTTGAAAGTTTAATTGATACAGGTATCATGATGGGGTTTGCGATGATAGCAGCGATTTTAGTTGGTCTACCTCTTGGAACCATTTTGTTTTTAACAGCTGAAGGTAAACCAAAAGAGAATAAATGGATTAACGGGATTATGAACACCTTTGTCAATATCGTTCGGGCTTTTCCATTTTTACTTTTAGTTGTAGCCATGCTCCCCTTCATCCGTCAATTCTATGGCCGAGCAACAGGCGATCCGGTGGCAGCGTCTTTTCCGATGATGCTGATTGCAATGGCACTCTACGCAAGATTTGTTGAGCAGTCACTACTTGACGTGCCACATGGTGTGATTGAATTAGCCGAATCACTGGGTGCTTCAACAATCCAATTAGTCTTTAAATTTTTATATATTGAAGCAAGGAGTTCGTTGATTATCGGCTTTACAACAGCCTTTGTAAGTTTCGTATCTTACTCTACTATTATGGGTGTCGTTGGTGGAGGTGGGATCGGTGACTTTGCGATAAGGTACGGTTACCAACGATTCGAAACCGACATCATGTATGCAGCTATCGTTATTATAATTGTTTTAGTTGAACTAACGCAGTGGTTAGGATTAACCGTTGCAAGAAAATTAGATAAAAGATAAAAAAGGAGAATTTATTCATGTCATTATTTAAGAAGTTAGGTCTATTAAGTACGTCTGCATTATTACTTGCAGCTTGTGGTAACGAGGATACTGATCATTCAGCAGATACAGCAGAAACTACTGAAGAATCAAACGAAGAAACGTCAAATCAAGAGGATTTCCATTTTGAGATTGCAAGTCACACAACTCCAATGGTTGATATAGTTGAATTAGTAACCGAAGAGTTAGAAGCACAAGACGGCTATACGGCTGATTTGTTAACAGTAAATGACAACATCCAATACAACGAAGCAGTTTTAAATGATGAAGCTTTCGCAAGCTTTGCTCAGCACGAACCATTTATGGAGTTATTTAACGAAGAACGTGATGGTGATTTAGTAGCGATCCAACCGGTTTATAATGCCATCGTTGGTTACTATGCACCAGAGTATGAAAGTTTAGATGATATCGAAGACGGTGCCGAAGTGGTTATTGCTTCTGATATCGCTAATATGGCTCGTTCATTATTCATCTTAGAACAACACGGCATCATTACTTTAGACGGTGAAGAAGAAACTTTCCCTACTTTAGATAATATTGAAGAAAACCCGCATAACTTAGAGTTTGTTGAAATGGAAGTAAGTAATACAGCCCAAGGTTACTTGGATGGTTACGATATGGTCTTTGCATACCCAACATTTATTGAACAAGTGGCAGACTTAACACCAGAAGATGCTCTAATTTTAGAAGATGATCCAGATGGTAAATTCGCAATCACCGTTGTGGTTCGTGAAGAGAACGCAGACACACCTGAAGCGGAAGCATTAAAAGAAGCCTTCACTTCAGATAAAGTGGTAGACTTCTTAGATGAATTATCAGAGTCAGGACACTTAGAACGTGCATTCTAATTTAATCATTCCTTCACCCCTTCCTTTGTAGGTTGGGGTGTTTTTTTACTTAAAAACATTTCTGTTAAAATAAAGATAAGATAAAAAATAAAGAGGAGTGATTCTTTGGCTACGAAAATTGCCGTAATTGGAGCTGGTATTGTTGGTTCTACAGCCAGTTACTATTTGAGTAAAGAACCAAATATTGAACTCACTATTTTTGATGAAGGAGTCGGCCAAGGTACAAAAGCGTCAGCCGGTATTATTAGCCCATGGTTGTCGCGACGTCGTAACAAAAAATGGTACCGCATGGTTAAAGAAGCAGCTGCATTTTATCCTGATTTTTTAAACCAAGTGATGGAAGGCGAACCAGTTCCTTCTAACGTTTATAATAAAGTCGGTACGTTACTTTTTAAATCTAATCCTTCGTACTTAGATGACATGCTGGACATTGGACTAAAGCGTCGTGAAGACGCCCCAGAGATTGGGGAGTTAGCTATTTTATCCCCAGAAGAAATTAAAGACAAAATTCCTATTTATGATAAAGATCATTCTGCAGTCTGGGCTTCGGGAGGTGCAAAGGTCGATGGTGGTCAATTAGTCCATTTACTACTTGAAAAAGTGAAAGAAAATCAAGCAACTATTATTGAGGAACGAGCTGACTTAACGGTCTTAGATAACGGGAAATATCAAGTTGCCTCAGAAAGTCATACGGATACATTTGATAAAGTTGTTCTTGCTAACGCTGCTTGGTTAGGACAAACTTTAGAACCACTTGGCTATGACGTTGACGTCAGACCCCAAAAAGGACAATTAGCTGAACTAGAATATGACTTTAATTACAATACCAATTCAAAAGACTGGCCCGTCGTCATGCCTGAAGGCGAGAGTGATATTATTCCCTTTGATGACGGTAAGATCGTTATTGGAGCCACTCATGAAGACGAGATGGGCTATGACCTAGAAGTAACACCGGAACTCTTAGCATCCATGGTAGAGTCTGCTAACAAAGCTTTTTCTTCTATCGTATCTGCAGATTCTGTAACAAATTACCGTACAGGTACACGGGCGTATACATCAGATTATGCGCCATTCTTTGGTCATGTTCCAAATTTGAATAATGTCGTAGCAGCAAGCGGATTAGGTTCTACTGGTTTAACCGCTGGACCACTAGTAGGTAAAATATTATATGAACTCATAACAAATCAAAAACCAAGCCTACCATTAGACGATTATCCAATTTCTAATTATATTCAACTTAAATAAAAGATTTTATTGAGTAATAGACATGTATAACGTACAATTTACTTGACTATATCGGAGGTCATTGAACATGTTATCAGAACAACAAGGTAAATACATTGCCTACTTATCTTTCGCATTATCCATCGTCGGTTTTTTCATTTTCGGAAAAATTCTTGGATTAATCGCTATAGCGATCAGTGTATTTGGATTATTAAAAACCGAAAATAAAACAATGAACTGGAATGCATTAACATTGGGTGCGATTGCTGTGATCATTGCATTTATATAAAATATTTACACCATATATAAAAAGAAATGGCACGTCCTGTTACGGACATACCATTTCTTTTTATTCTCCTGATTCAAGCCAGCGATCATACGTATCTTGAAAGACCTAGCAACATTAGTCATTGCTAGATCTTTTTTGCTTATATGGTGACTTCTATACCGAAGTGATCGCTCACAATCGGTTCGTTTTCGCCATTGAATATCACATGATGCGTTTTAGGTTTTAAATCGTCTGAGGTGAATATATAATCAATTCGTTTACCATGTTCGCTGTCTTGCCATCCATCAATTCGACCTGCCATAGTGACTTCCCCAGTGACCTCATTAGCTGAGTGGTAACTGTCAACCAAGTGTGGGCTGTGAGTTTTGATATAATCATAACCTTCACCTTCCACACTTGCATCACTGTTAAAATCACCCATAACAATCAAGTTTTCTTTGATTGGTAGACGGGACATTAATGTTGTCCACTCATGTTTAAAGTACTCATGATCGCCTAATTTCCACCAAGATAAATGTGTATTAAGAATGTTGTATGACACACCATCAATGTCTGTCTTGGCTAACAAAGCCATTCGTCTAAAGATTTCTTCATACTTATCACTTTCGGATACTTCAAAACTTTGTGTCATTAACGGATTTTTAGATAAAATCGCAACACCTTCATCAAAAATATCATATCCGACATGGCTAGCTGTCCAAGACCAGTAATAAGTTAGCCCGCGTTCTCTGAGTTTTTGAACGATGACACGAGCAAAATTACTCTTTTTCACTGGAATATTCAATGGATCAGATAACGGTTCTATATAGGTTGAATCATCAACAACAGGATCCAACATCATTTGATTCACTTCTTGTAACGCGATAATGTCATAGTCTTTATCATATAAAATATCAATCAAAGCCTGTAGTTTTTTCATTTGATCAACTTCTAACCAGGCATGAACATTGAGCGTTAATATTTTCATTTGTCGACTCCCCTTATTAACACATTAGAGTAAATCGTCAAAGAATTCTCTTACTTTTGGTACTTCCATACCAACAATGATTTGAATGCCTTTGCCTTTACGTACGACACCGTGTGCGCCGCCTGCCTTAAAGTAATCATCATCTTTAACTTTGTTCTCATCGTTTACTGTTAATCGTAATCGCGAAACACAGTTTGTGACATCAGCAATATTCTCAGATCCGCCTAAGCCTTCTAAGAAATGTTCAGCTTTTTGTTGATTGACATTACCTTTTCTATCTTTGTTTTTAAAATCTTTCTTAGAGTACATCTTCACTTCTTTATCACCAACTTCTCGACCTGGCGTTTTAATATCAAATTTGAGAATCGCCCAACGGAAAATAAAGAAGTAAATGAGCACAAAGATAATGCCTGTCACGTGATAAATTAAAATCGAATCTAAGTGATTATTGAAAAGTGGGATTAGGAATCCAGTTATGTGTGCAATCAATCCTCCACCAATATTTCCGGCAACACCTAATGAATAAATAGTCATTGCGAATGTTGCTGTTAATAACGCGTGTACAAAGAATAATTGTGGTGCTAAGAATAAGAAAGTAAATTCAAACGGTTCAGTAATTCCTGTTAAGATAGCTGTTAACGCTGTTGGAATAATGAGTGCTAAAGTCTGTTTTCTTTTTTCAGGCTTAGCGGTTACAACGAATGCTGCACCAATACCGATTGGGTAGAATACCTTCGATGCGTTTTGGAAGAAGAAGCCACCTTCTGGGAAAATCTCACGTAAAGAACCCGTGAAAGCTGTGATTTCAGGTAACATTTCGAACCAGTGGTTTACAAGCCCACCTTCCACAATTGCCGGTCCGAATTCAAACGGCTGATAGATAAAGTGGTGTAATCCTGTTGGAATCAAGATTTTTTCTAAGAACACATAAAGACCTACACCAAATGTTCCACTGTTTGCAATTAAGTTCTGTAGTTGTGCAATAACCCCTTGAATTGGTGGCCAAATCCATGCTGTTAAGAATGCTAATGGTAATGCTGAGAAGAATCCTAAAATAACAATAAAAGAACTTCCTGAGAAGATACCAAGCCATTCTGGTAACGTTTTATCAAAGAAGCGGTTGTGTAACCAAATTGCTAAAGAAGAAACGAGTATTGCACCAACTAAGTTAGTATCAAGCGTAGCGATACCACCTATCTCTTTTACACCAATGGCATCAATATTCGTTAAGTCAACACCAAAGTTCCATGTAGTCATTATCGCATTGATAAATGTGTTCCATAACATATAGATGGTGAACGCTTCTAGTGCTGCTCGTCCTTGTGCTTTCTTAGCTAAACCGATTGGTAGCCCGATAACAAAAAGTAACT
>DATGUS010000024.1:0-11215 GCA_035301245.1 Alloiococcus sp.
GACCCAACGAAAACATATCAACTTAATGATCAGTCAGAAGATATTAAAAATATTAATGCTTTACTGAATGTATTAGGTTATGACGTTTCGGATACGGATGTCTTTACTGAAGCGACGCAGAGAGCTGTTGAACATTTGCAAGAAGAGCATGATATTGAACAGACAGGTCAAATGAACGAAACAACAGCTATCCGCTTAATGCAAGATGTGAGAGATTATATTTCTGAAAATGACAAACAATTAAAAGAGGCTGTTGAACAATTAAATCAATAGCGGCCGTTAGAAAACACGCATAGAAAGCAGGTGTATGGGTGAATAATCCATCAAATCGTCATATATGCACCAAAAGACAACAAGATAAAGAACCAAAACAATCATCATTTTTTAGTGAATTGATTAGTACCATCATCTATATTGTCGTTATCACAGGAATATTTATGCTGATCCAGCATTTCTTATTTGCTTTAGTTAGTGTTGACGGCCAGTCCATGGCACCGACGTTAGAGCACAACGATCGTCTAGTTTTAAATAAAGTTAGTTCTATTGATCGTTTTGATATTGTAGTTTTTCCGGCACCTGATGATCCTGAGAAAAAATATATCAAACGTGTTATCGGTGTTCCCGGTGATGAGATTGAATACCGGGAAGATGTGCTTTATCTCAATGGACATCAAGTGGATGAACCTTATTTAGATCATTATCATCAGGAAGAATATTTTTCTTCTTACATCACAGGAAACTTTTCACTACAATCTTTATATGGTACACAAACAGTACCAGAAGGGCAGTATTTCGTTTTAGGAGATAACCGATTAAATTCACGAGACAGTCGCTCTTTTGGCTTTATCGATGGGGAGTTAATCGATGGCGAAACGCAAATACAGTTGTGGCCACTTGATGAGATTGGTATGATAGATGAGAATTGAAGTTGAAGTTTAAACACAATTGAAGATTATGAAAAAGGTCGTGACAAGAGTCAGACCTTTTTTACTGAAAAGGAGTAAACAATTATGTCACATATTCAGTGGTATCCTGGACATATGGCTAAAGCTAAGCGCGAATTCCAGGAAAAATTAAAATTAGTTGATGTCGTTTTAGAATTAATTGATGCAAGAGTGCCGTACTCGAGTTCTAACCCGATGCTTGATGAAATTGTTGGAGAAAAACCACGGGTAAAGGTATTAATGAAAGCAGACTTAGCTGATCCCAATCGTACAAAAGAATGGTTGAAATATTATGAAGATCAAGGCTTTATGGCAATCGCCATTAACGCCAAACACAATCAAGATATGAAAGATGTCCTTCAGTATACGAAAAAAGCACTTGAATCTTGGTATGCAAAACGTGAAGAAAAAGGCCTACAAGATCGTGCAATCCGTGCGGTAAGTGTTGGTATACCTAACGTAGGCAAATCGACACTCATCAATCGATTTGCTGGTAAAAACATTGCGCAGACCGGTAATAAACCAGGTGTTACTAAAGCACAACAGTGGATTAAGTATAAGCAAGAGCTTGAACTTCTAGATACACCAGGTATTTTATGGCCAAAATTCGAAGACCAAGAAGTAGGAAAAAAACTAGCAGTGACCGGTGCTATTAAAGATACACTTCTTTATTTAGATGATATCGTTTTATATGCGATGGATTATTTCAGAGAACATTATCCAGGTCGTTTTGCTCAAAGATATAAATTAAACCAAGGTATGATTGAACAGATGTCATCACCGGATGTGCTGCTTGAAATCACAAAAAAACGCGGATTCAGAGATGATTATGAACGAGCTGCTGAGATGATTATTCATGAGTTGCGTAAAGGATTACTTGGCCGTTTCACATTAGAATTACCAGAGGATATTAAAGTTGATGAAGAAACAGACAATTAAAGAAATCAAAGAGGCACTGAAATCCATCACAGAAGAAACCGATTATATAAAAAGGCTTCGTGAAGATGACCGTGCTGGTGTTCAAACAGCTTTAAAACAGTGGGATAGAAAGCAATTGAAAATGAAAGAATTAGAAGAGGCTTATATCTATCGTCATCAATATGAAAAGCACTATTTAGATCAAGGCTTCCAATATATTGCTGGTGTGGATGAAGTAGGGCGCGGACCATTAGCGGGTCCAGTCGTTTGTGCAGCAGTTATTTTAAATCCAAACGATCCAATTATTGGCTTAAATGATTCAAAAGCATTGAGTGAGAAGAAACGCCTTAAATTATACAATGAGATTTATGATAAAGCCATTGCGGTTTCTGTAGCTCAAGCAACATCAGAACAAATTGATTCACTTAATATATATCAAGCTACAAGAAGAGCGATGAAAGAAGCAGTAATGAATCTTTCTCCTGCAGCAGATTGTATACTAGCAGATGCGATGACTTTGGATATTGACATCACTCAAGAATCAATTGTTAAAGGGGATAGTCAAAGCAACAGTATTGCAGCAGCAAGTATTATTGCAAAAGTTACTCGAGATAATTTGATGCGTGATTATGCAAAAGAGTATCCTCAGTATGATTTTGAAAACAATGTCGGTTACGGAACAAAAAAACATTTAGAAGGTCTAGAGCAAGTTGGACCTTGCCCAATTCATCGTAAAAGTTTTGAGCCAGTTAAATCAATGATTGGCGAAAGCTTAAATTTATTTGACTATTAATCATGATTTTAAAAATAGAAATTAGATCACTAATTTTCGTAAGATAATTAGTGGTTTTTTCTGTCTTTTGCGTATTATATGGCGATGAAGAAATTAACGCAAGAGGTGACGAAATGAATTGTTTATTTACAGTTGAGGAGTTCATTATCTTACTAACAGAGTGCCAAACCATACGTGTGGAAGATCGTTGGTTGCTCCTAGTTGAACACTTTCCTTCATTATTAAATACACTAGATTTTAATTGGTTAGAAAATATACGTCTCACCTCCAGACGACGAAAAGCATTTAAAGATTATTTAGTAGATATTAATATAGAAGAAACTTTCAAAAAGTACCAAAATCAATCATGGAAGTATGTCACATTTTTTGATTTAGACTATCCGTTATTATTAAAAGAAAGTTATACGCCACCGTTGTTACTCTACTATAAGGGCGATATCGCCCTTGCTTCCAGACCAACACTTGCTGTTATAGGTGCACGAAATCATAGTGAATATAGTGTCAACTGTTTAGAAAAATTATTGCCACCTATCATTAATGAAGAAATTGTCATTGTTAGTGGATTAGCCAGAGGCGTTGATACCTTAGCGCATAAGCTAGCAGTTCTTCATAACGGGCAAACCGTAGCTGTGATCGGATGTGGGTTAGATGTTGTGTATCCCAAAGAGAATAAATCCCTTCAAGAACATCTTTGTAATAATCATTTGGTTCTCAGTGAATACCCACCTGATATCAAACCACAAAAGACTCACTTTCCAATGCGAAACCGAATTATTGCCGGCATTAGTCAAGGCGTTTTAATTACGGAAGCACGTAGACGCAGTGGGACATTAATAACAGCACGCATGGCTTTAGATGAGGGGCGTGATATTTATGTTGTACCAGGCCCAATTAATCAACCATTATCTGAAGGAACGAATCGGTTAATAGTTGAAGGAGCTACGCCCATTATTGATGCAGTACAGATTATAAATGACCGACTTTTTTAAAATAAGAAAAAATAAAAGTTGACAAACCGCTCCTCGTTAACCTATTATGTTAAGCGATCGTATTTATGAATTTGAGAGGAGCCTGTATTTTGTCCTATAAATATTTAGTTATTGTCGAATCACCGGCTAAAGCTAAAACAATTGAAAAATATCTTGGGCGTCAATATAAGGTCGTTGCCAGTAAAGGGCATATTAGAGATTTGCCGAAAAGTCGCATGGCTATTGACTTTGAAGATGATTATACACCAGAATATATAACTATCCGCGGCAAAGGCCCGGTAATCAAGGATTTAAAAAAATACGCTAAGAAAGCGGAGAAAGTTTATCTCGCAGCCGACCCGGACCGTGAAGGAGAGGCCATTGCTTGGCATTTAAGTTATGTTTTAGATTTAGATCGTGAAGAAGAAAATCGCGTTGTATTTAACGAGATTACTAAAGATGCTGTTAAAAATGCCTTTAAATCACCACGAAAACTAAATCCAGATTTAATCGATTCACAACAAGCTAGACGTGTACTTGACCGTATTGTGGGATATAAGATTAGTCCATTATTATGGAAGAAAGTGAAACGAGGCTTAAGTGCTGGTCGTGTACAATCGGTTGCTTTGAAGATGATTTGTGACCGTGAAGAAGAAATAAAAAAGTTCAAACCAGAAGAGTATTGGTCAATTAGTGCGAAGTTTAAAAAATCTACACGTAAATTTGATGCGAAATTCTTCCGTTTTGATAATAAAAAGAAAGATTTACCGAATAATAATGCGGTTAAAGAAGTGCTTGATCGAATTGATGAATCAAGTTCTTTTGATGTTAAAAAAGTAGAAAAAAGTGAACGACGTAAAAACCCACAAGCGCCGTTTACAACTTCTAGTTTGCAACAAGAAGCTGCAAATCGTTTGAACTTTAGAACTGGTAAAACCATGATGATCGCTCAACAACTTTATGAAGGGATCAAGATTGGTCGAGGTGCTGCAACGGGATTAATTACTTATATGCGTACCGATTCGAAACGGATTTCAAATACTGCAAAAGCTGAAGTAACAAACTTTATTCATGATGAATACGGTAAAGAATACGCATCAGGAAGTAAAAAAACGGCGAAGAATGCAACGAGTGCACAAGATGCTCACGAAGCAATTCGCCCAACTAGTGCGATGCGTAAACCTGAAGATATTGAAAAATATCTAACCAAAGATCAATACAAACTTTATAATTTAATTTGGTCACGTTTTGTAGCTAGCCAGATGAAACCAGCGCTTTACGATACGATGAAAGTTGATATTGAACAGAATGGTGTAACTTTTAGAGCGAATGGATCAAAAATCAAGTTTCAAGGTTATCAAAAAGTTTATCGTGACTTCTCTAAACAAAAAGATAATATCTTACCTGATATGTCAGAAGGCGATACAGTGAAGTTAGACAAACTTGATTCTGAGCAACACTTTACGCAACCACCTGCAAGATACAGCGAAGCGACACTCATTCGAACGTTAGAAGAAAATGGTGTTGGTCGTCCTTCAACCTATGCACCAACATTAGGAACGCTACTTAAACGCTACTATGTGACATTAACTAGCAAACGTTTTGAACCAACAGAACTAGGTGTAATTGTCAACGACATCGTAGTGGAATTTTTCCCAGATATCGTTAACGTCAACTTCACTGCTGATCTTGAAGAGGATTTAGATGAGGTTGAAGAAGGTAAGAAAGAATGGGTTAAAGTGATTGATCAATTCTATCAAGGTTTCGAAAAAGATTTTACAAAAGCTGAAGAAGAGATGGAAGAAATCGAAATTGAAGATGAACCGGCAGGATTTGACTGTGAAAAATGTGGTCATGAAATGGTTATTAAAATGGGTCGTTACGGTAAATTCTATGCGTGTTCTAACTTCCCAGACTGTCGAAATACAAAACCGATTCTGAAAAAAGTTGGTACTACTTGTCCAAAATGTGAAAAAGGCGAAGTAGTGGAACGTAAATCGAAAAAAGGTCGTATTTTCTACGGTTGTGAACGCTACCCAGATTGTGACTTTACATCGTGGGATAAACCTTTACCAAGATCTTGTCCAAAATGTGATGAGTTCTTAGTTGAAAAACGGACACGTTCAAAAGTTCAAGTAAAATGTTCGAACTGTGACTACAAAGAAGAAAGTCAATAATCATTGTAAGATCTATGCTCATTGAAGCATGGATCTTTTTATGATTTATGAATTAAGATTGCTAAATTTTAACAAGATATTTTTATCACACTATCTTCAGACTTTCTACCGATTATTTGTCTAATATTACGGCTATAATAGAAGTATGTTACAATAATAGATGTGTGCGAGGTGAATGCATTGAGTAAAGATTACATCGGTTTATTTAGTGATTATTTAATTTATGAAAGACATTATTCTGAATTAACAAACAAAGCGTATCGAGATGATGTTCGTCATTTCCAAACTTTTCTAAATGATTCAGGGGATGATGATTTGCTTAAAGTTACCGTGGTGGATGCTAGAATCTATCTTGGTTATTTATCTGAAAGTGAATATAGTCGCTCAAGCATTTCACGCAAGATTTCGAGTGTTCGAGCCTTTTATCAATTTTTACTACAAAATAATTTAATTGATTTAAACCCGTTTGCTTATTTAAATGTGAAGAAAAAAGATCTGACCTTACCGAAATTTTTTTATAATGAAGAAATGGAAGTTTTATTTAAAACAGTGGAAGGCACTGAACCTTTAGATATTCGAAACATGGCACTTCTAGAAGTTTTATATGGAACTGGTATTCGCGTCAGTGAGTGTCAGCAGATTAAGTTGGCACATATTGATTTTGAAATGTCTGTTTTGTATGTAAAAGGAAAAGGAAATAAAGAACGTTATGTCCCATTTGGCTATTATGCAGCGGAAGCTATGAAAAATTATATTAAAGGTGCTCGCAGTGAATTAATGGCAAAAAGTCATAGCGATCATGATTATTTATTTGTTAACGCTAGAGGTGAACATATTACCACTGAAGGTATTTCGTACATCTTAAACCAACTCATTAAAAAATCGAGTTTAAATTCCGATATTCATCCTCACATGTTGAGACATACATTTGCAACACATCTTTTAAATAATGGGGCGGACATGCGAACGGTTCAAGAACTCTTAGGACATCAAAGTTTATCTTCGACACAAATCTATGCCCATGTAACGAAAGAACATCTGCAGCAGTCATATAATCAATTTCATCCAAGATAATAGGTGACTGCTTTAAAACTAAAATTATTATACTGAATCTTTATTGGAGGAATTTTAATGACTACAATTTTAGCAATTAAACACAACGGCCAAAGTGCGATGTCTGGTGACGGGCAAGTGACTTTAGGCGAAAAGGTAATGATGAAAGGTACCGCTCAAAAAGTTCGACGTGTTTATAACGATGAAGTACTGGTTGGATTTGCTGGCGGTGTTGCTGATGCTTTGACTTTAGAAGAAAAATTCGTTGGCTATTTAAATAAATTTAGTGGAAACTTACAACGCTCAGCTGTTGAACTAGCACGTGAATGGCGTACAGATAAGATGATGAAAAATTTAGAAGCTTTACTTATTGTAATGGATAAAGATGACTTACTACTTGTATCTGGTACCGGGGAAGTGATTTCGCCAGATGATGGTATTTTAAGTATTGGATCAGGTGGGAACTTTGCTTTATCAGCCGCACGTATGATGAAAAAACATGCGGGAGAAGCGATGACGGCTGAAGAGATTTCGTCTGAAGCCTTACATGCAGCAGCAGATATTTGTGTCTATACAAACCACAATGTGATTACAGAAACACTTTAAGGAGTGATATGAATGAGAGCGAATGTGAATTTAACACCAAGAGAAATTGTTGACAAACTTGATCAGTATATTGTCGGGCAAGCTGATGCAAAAAAATCAGTAGCGATAGCATTGAGAAACCGTTACAGAAGACTACAGTTAGATAATGATATGCAAAAAGAAATTACACCAAAAAATATCTTAATGATTGGACCTACTGGTGTGGGAAAAACAGAAATTGCACGCCGTCTGGCAGATATTGTTGATGCACCATTTGTCAAAATTGAAGCAACCAAATTTACTGAAGTAGGATACGTTGGGCGTGATGTAGAGTCAATGGTTCGTGACCTTGTCGAATCTGCAGTCCGTTTAGTACGTGAAGAAAAACGACATGAAGTTCGTCATGAAGCTCGTAAAAAAGCAATCGAACGTGTCGCAAAAGCATTAGCCCCAGGTAAGAAACCAAAACAAACTGGTTACAATAACCCACTAGCATCCATGATGTCTGGTATGGGAATGAATGCTGATGCATTTAATCAATTTGCTCAAGAACCTGAAGAAGAAGTGACTGAAGAGATTGCTTCAAAACGTCGTGACATCGTTGATCAAATTAAACGTGGTGTGATTGATCAAAAAGAAGTTGAAATCAAAGTTGAAGAGAAGAAACAAACACCAAATAACCCAATGAGCCAACAAATGGAACAAATGGGTATTGATTTAGACTCATTTGGATCATTTGGACCGAAGAAAAAAGTGAAACGTTCAGTAACAGTTGAAGAAGCCGTAGAAATTTTCACTGAAGAAGAAGCTGACAAATTAATTAATACAGAGGACATTAACGCTGATGCAGTGAAATTAGCTGAAAACAACGGTATTATCTTCATTGATGAGATTGATAAGATTACATCTAATGAACAAAATCAAGGTGGTGGACAAGTATCTCGTGAAGGTGTTCAACGTGATATCTTACCAATCGTCGAAGGTTCAGCAGTTCGTACGAAATACGGTACAGTGCATACGAATCATGTGTTATTTATTGGGTCAGGGGCATTTCACTTATCTAAACCAAGTGATTTAATCCCTGAACTGCAAGGTCGTTTCCCCATTCGAGTGGAATTGAATGATTTAACAACAGAAGATTTTGTTCGTATTTTAACGGAACCACAAAACGCATTAGTAGAACAGTACACGGCATTACTTGGTACTGAAAATATTCATGTTCAATTTACAATGGATGCGATTGAAAAATTAGCAAATGTGGCATTCCGAGTAAACGAAAATACAGATAATATCGGAGCACGTCGCTTGCATACAATTTTAGAGAAATTACTCGAAGATCTGTTATTTGAAGCATCTGATATGAATATCGGTGAAGTAAAAATTACCGAAAAATATGTGGAAGAGAAAATTGGTCAAATCATTGAAGACCAAGATTTAAGTCGCTATATTTTATAATAAAAAATGAAGATCACAGCTTTTGCGCTGTGATTTTTATTTTGTTTCGTTATGGATAAATGAATATCATCTAAAATAGGTTTTAAATTATGGAATATATTATTTGTTTTCTTCAATCTGTCTTATTGTCTTACAATGTCGGAGTACTGTGATAATTATAAGGTCTTTATATCAAACACGACTCAAAGAACGTAAAGATTTTTAAAATTGTACGCTCTTTAATTCATTTTGTCTACGACACACAACTATGACAACTTAGAGGCATTTGAACTTAGAGTTTATTGTTTTTTGAAGATCTTAACCCAAATGGCACACGACTTTCGTTACCATTTATAATTCGTTTGATATTATCTTTATGTCGGTATACGACAAAGAGGAAAATAAAACCTACTGCGATGGTAAAGATTGTATCATGTAAGAAGAAACTTAATACAAAGGCAAGGCCAATTCCTGACACACTAGCTAAACTAACCATACTTGATGTATATAAGATCAAAGCAAAAAAACCAACCAAAATGAGTAAAAAGACTGGATAAATAGCTAGCGCAACACCACATGATGTAGCGACCGCTTTGCCACCTTTAAATTTATTATAAATCGGTAAAGCATGGCCTAAAACCGCAAAAATCCCAAAAATTATCGGGTGTACAGTTGAGTTAAAAAGTAAAGATGGTAACAATGTTGGGATGGCTCCTTTAAGAACGTCCATCGCAAAGACGATAATTCCTGCTTTCGGCCCTAAAACACGAAAGACATTCGTTGTACCAGTATTTCCACTCCCATATTTGGTAATATCTTTATGGTAAAAAATATTACCTACCCAAACGCCGCTGGGGATTGAACCCATTAAATAGGCGATAATGATACCTAAAATTGTTGTAAGCATATTGTTTCTCCTTGTATGTTTAAATAAAAGTCTAATTTTTTTGAATAAACCAGTAAAACTGTTTTAGATTGATTTGATTTTTGATATTTTAAGTTTACCATAGATAAAGCAGAGAAAAAATACGGATATTTTATAAGAAAATCTGTACGAAAGAGCGTTAGTATGCGACAATTCATTCTATAATAAATCATATTTATGATATGATATAGCATGCGACCATGATATAAGGAGTGTTTTAGATTGGCCAAACAATCTTACAATGATTCATCCATTACAATATTAGAAGGCTTAGATGCTGTAAAAAAACGACCTGGGATGTATATCGGTTCAACAGATAACCGTGGATTGCACCATTTAGTGTACGAAATAACAGATAACGCGATCGATGAAGTGTTAGCTGGTTATGCTAATGAAGTGAAAGTTGTGATTCACAAAGATAATAGTGTCTCTGTAACAGATAACGGACGGGGAATGCCAACAGGAATGCATGAGTCTGGTGTACCAACCATGCAGGTTATTTTTACTGTCTTACACGCGGGTGGTAAATTTGGCCAAGACGGGGCATATAAAACAGCCGGAGGACTCCACGGTGTTGGGGCTTCCGTAGTAAACGCCTTGTCAGACTGGTTAACAGTTACTGTAACGAACGATGGCTATGCTTATTCGCAAAAGTTCATTAATGGTGGTCAACCAGATGGTACTGTAACAAAAAAGAAAATCAAACATAAAAAGTCTGGAACTACTGTCCACTTTAAACCAAGTGCAGCTATTTTTTCGACGACTGAATTTTCATATAAAACAATTAGCGAACGTATTCGAGAATCTGCTTTTTTAGTTAAAAATGCAAAGTTGACTATAGAAGACAAACGCACTGATGAGTCAGAAGTATTCCAGTATCAAGAAGGAATTAAAACTTTTGTTGAATACTTAAATGAAGGTAAAGATACGTTATCACCGATTACTTATTTTGAGGATAAAAATCAAGGCATCGAAGTTGAATTTGCTTTTCAATATAATGATGGCTATTCAGAAACTATTTTAAGTTTCGTTAACAATGTCCGTACAAGAGATGGTGGGACGCACGAAATGGGTGCAAAGTCGGCCATTACGAAAACCTTTAATGAATATGCACGACGCGTTGATTTATTAAAGGATAAAGATAAAAACTTAGAAGGCTCTGACTTTAGGGAAGGGATTGCGATCATTTTATCTGTTCGTATACCTGAAAACTTACTTCAATTCGAAGGTCAGACGAAGAGCAAATTAGGAACACCTGAAGCACGTTCAGCAACAGATCAAATTATATCTGAACATTTAAGTTATTTCTTAGCAGAAAATGGTGATTTATCAAAACAATTAATTCGTAAAGCGATAAAAGCACGAGAAGCACGAGAAGCTGCCCGTAAAGCGAAAAACTCTTCCCGAAATAGTGCATC
>DATGUS010000025.1:0-58608 GCA_035301245.1 Alloiococcus sp.
CCAGCTGATGCCGACTGCTTTCAAGTCTGATTCTGACCCGTCACCGACTAAGTTTGTATCTAAGTCAACAATCACATTACCGTCGTTCATCGCTCCGATTGCCCAATCAATGTTCCCGTCACGTTCAACATGGCCGACACGGTTAAAGTATGTTGTCGTGTTTTTACCTAATAGGTCAACGGCTGAGAACTTCACTTTTGCGCCATCTTTGGCTACGACTTCAACGATAATGTTTGCTGAAGTTTTTTCGTTTCCAGCTGTTAACCAGCGTTCTACATAGTTAAATTCAGCGTTTACATCAGCATATACTAAGACATGTTTCACGTAGCTATCATTACTTTTCGCGTTTTGAATAAAGATCGCTTCTAGTGGTTCTTCAATTGCCACATTTTTAGGAACATATAGGAATAATCCTGAGTTCATAAATGCAGCATTAAAGGCCGTACTCTTGTCGCGGTCATATTTTGCCGCTTTCGTCATGTATGCTTCTTTCACTTTTTCTGGGTGTTCAACGAGTGCTTGTTTAATATCAGTAAAGATAACCCCTTTATCTATTAATGATTGGGGTAAGTTTTCCATTACTGATTCATTGCCTACTTGGATCACTCGGTTAGCGTCAGCTTTTGGTTCAACGTAGTCATTCACGTCGATATCATGTTCAACACGTTCGGTATTAAAACTTGGAACATTCCATAGTGGCCAACGCGTATAACGTAAGCGTTCAATAACCGGTTCTTCTAATTCATCAATTTTGTTTAATGCATCTTGACGTAATTGAAGCATCCATGCCGGTTCATTCATTGCTTTAGAGTAGGCTTCTACTGCGTTCATATGACTTACAAATTGTGTGTGCTTGTCTGCCATTTTATTAGCCTCCTCTTAATTCTGGTCTTCGTCTAATTCAATATCTAGTCCTAATTCTTCTACTAGACCTTTATATCCTTCTGCTTCTAATTGGCGAGCTAAGTCAGCGTCTCCTGTTTTCACAACGCGTCCGTCCATCATAATGTGTACCACATCGGGTTTAATGTAGTTAAGTAGACGTTGGTAGTGGGTAATGATTAAGGCACCGAAGTTTTCACCGCGCATTTGGTTAACGCCTTTAGAAACAACTTGTAGTGCATCGATATCTAACCCTGAGTCAATCTCGTCAAGGATCGCAAAGGTTGGTTCAATCATTAATAATTGTAGAATTTCGTTACGTTTTTTCTCTCCGCCAGAGAAGCCTTCGTTTAAATAACGCTCAGCCATCTCTTCTGGCATATCAAGAAGTGCCATTTTTTCATCCATTTTTTTGATGAATTCCATTACGCCAATTTTGTTATCTTCATCACGTCGAGCGTTAATAGAAGCGCGTAGGAACTCGGCATTTGTAATACCAGCGATTTCACTTGGATATTGAACAGCTAAGAACAAACCTGCTAAAGCACGTTCGTCCGTTTCTAATTCTAAGATGTCTTCGCCGTCAATTAAGATTTCACCTTCAGTAACTTCATAAGCTGGGTGACCCATAATTGCTGCTGCTAGGGTTGATTTACCCGTTCCGTTTGGTCCCATAACCGCGTGGATCTCGTTTGTGTTAATTGTCATATTAACACCTTTTAAAATTTCTTTATCTTCAATACGTACATGAAGATTTTTAATTTCTAAAACAGACATAAATGACCTTCCTTTTCAAATGTTTCATTGTTTATTTTTATATGTCATATGAATTGTCATCGGTTGATTTATTGAAAACAATTCTCATTTAGCATACTATTCTGATTTTAACTTAATTTATAATCGTTATCAAGGATTTTGCAAACTTTCTAACACATTGTTTTAGTGGTCTTGAAACCTTCATAGTTACTAATTTTTAATAAGTGAATTTTTCTGTATAATAGATATATTATTGCTTATAAAAGGACGGTCGAGAGATGAAACCTATTATTGGTATCACGAGTAATACGTTAACACCAAATGAGAATAAGAGCTTAGATATTGAGATTGCATACACCCCGCTTGGTTTTGTTGAAAGTGTTAAAGCAGCTGGAGCACTACCGCTGATTATTCCAATCACGGACCCTGAATATGCTGAAGAATATGTTTCGAGATGTGATGCTTTAATTATGAGTGGCGGACAAGATGTAAATCCCCTATCATACGGGCAAGAACCACGCGAAAAATTAATGAATACAAATATTAAACGTGATGAGTTTGAAATAGAATTAGTAAAAGCGGCTATTAAACATAAAAAGCCACTGCTAGGGGTATGCCGTGGCATGCAAATTTATAATGTAGCACTTGGTGGCACGCTTTATCAAGATTTATCAGAATATGAAGACTTGAGTGTGCAACATGTTCAAAAAGCAGTCACTTATAAGTATACGCACACGGTAGATTTTGTAGAAGATTCATGGATTGGTAATGCGTTAGGAAACTCGATTGTAGTGAACTCTTATCATCACCAAGCAATTAATCAGCTTGCTAACGACTTAAAACCTGTTGGCTGGGCCAAAGATGGAATACTTGAAGCCGCTCAACAGAAAGACCCCAAACTGAATCATTATTTGATTCAGTGGCACCCAGAGTGGATGTACCAGGTTGATAACAACTCACAAAAAATATTTAGAGAATTTGTCGATATCGTCATAAATTAACTTTTCATATATAAAGATAAAACACGCTCTTTGCGAGCGTCTGAGTGACGTATCTTAAAACAGACAATTGAATGGTTGTTCTAAGTTACGCCTCCCATTAAGACAATCGAAAGAACGTGTTTATTGCTTTTTCTATTTTAAGCTTTATTCATCTTCAGATGGGCCTTCGCCTTCTGGCCATGCTTCATCATTTAATGCATTAAATTCATCTTCATCCACTGCTGTTAATTTTACTACCCAGTTTTTACTTAAGTCTGAATCATTTAATAACTCTGGCTCATCTTCAACAGCTTTATTAACTTCAACGATCTCTCCAGCAATTGGTGCAGTAAAGTCTGTCACCGCTTTCGCCCCTTCGACACCGATGATTGTGTCGCCTTTTTCTAACTTATTTCCAAAGTCAGGTAAGTCAGTGAACATCACTTCACCAACGTCATCTTGACCTTTTTCTGAGAAGCCAAGGGTGTATACATCACCATTTTTTGCTACATATAAACCATTTTTATGAAATTTTAAACTCATTTCTATTACCCCTTCCATATTGTTTCGTATTCATATTCTTTAAAGCCACTAGTTGCCTGTTCTCCGTCGGTCATAAATGGACGCTTCACAAGCATACCGTCGCTCGCTAATAACTCTGCCAATTCATCGATACTTAAGTCATCAATTTTGTCTTTTAGTCCGCGTTCACGGTACACCTTCCCGCTCGTATTGAAGAAGCTCTTTACGGTGCGGTCTGAATTTTCAAGCATCTTCTTCAGTAATTCTTTGTCTGGTGCTTCTTCTGTTAAATCCACCCATTGATACTCGACATTGTTTTCTTTAAGCCATTTTTCTGCTTTATTACACGTCGAACAACGTGGATGACAATAGAACGTTAACATCATCATGCTCCTTGTTTAGAAATTTAAATCCGTTATTAATCTGAAATGGTCTCGGTAGTCACTGTGTCATGACTATCTTGATGTATTTCTTTTAGATAGTTATTTTTAAATAATTTTCGTTTTAAGATTAACACATTCTCACTGTTAGGGTAACCCTTCCAGTTTGAGTCTTTAAGTTGTTCTTTACGTCTGATTGCTCGTTCGTAGTCTTCAACTGATTCATGACTGCGCCACTCAAAGACAAAGGTGTTGATCATCGCGCCGATAAAGACAATCATGTTCGCTAAATATAAAAATAACATCAAAGCAATGACAGCACCAAATGTCGCATTCGCCACGGCGTCTCCACCAGCCAGACTTAAATATAAACTAAAGAATTGAGATAACAAAATGGCTCCGATAGAAGCAAATATTGCTCCTGGAATCGCTTCTTTAAATTTATGATTATGGTTTGGTAGAACGTGATAAATAATTAGGAAAATTGTTGGGAATAAGAGTGCGACAACTACCCATCTTAGAATCATAAAGACGTTTATGAATGAAATATCCAAGCCAACAATATTTTTAACGAATAATAAAAGATGTTCTCCAAAGATGAAGAAGAACAGAGCTACACCAGTCAAAGCAATAATGGCAAGCATAATTAATAACGAGATAATACGGTCGACAATAAAGTTATCTGATTCTTGTGCCGCATAAATCTCGTCCAGTGAGCGTCTCATAATCGATACGATTCTACTTGCTGAGAACAAAGCGGTAATCAAACCTATTGAAATAGCTCCCCCACTGCCACCTTCTAGATAGCTGGTTAGCGTAGGTTCTATGACACCGTATACGTCAGTTGGAATCGCCTGTTGCGCAATCCCTAACACTTGATCTGTTTGCATCGGTAACATCGGAATCACATTGGCAATCACTAAAATAATCGGCACAATGGATAGCAAGATGAAATAGGTCATCTCAGCTGAACTTTGCGGAAGATTAATTCGTCCTAAGTGTCTCATGCCAATCTTAATGAGCCGCTTAAGTTTGTCTTTATGAGGTATTTTCTTTTCGATTTTTTCAACCTTTTCCATCTTTAAAATCCTTCCTTAGATTTTATAAGTCATGTAAGTTATATTCGGCAATAATCGTCTCAATCGCTTCATCAACAGAATTAACTTGACGTTTTTTGCCAGAAGACATATCAACTGATACCTGACGGTCACCGTCTTCTTGATGAATGGTGCCGATCACTTTTTTCTTCACAACAACTTCAAGATCGGTCACATTGTTTTTATTTTTATCCGTTTCTCGAATATCAACTTCGATTGGTTTATTTTTTCTAGCCATGTTAAGCCAACTTTCTATTTAAGCATGAAAGCTCACTGCAGTTTGATTGACAATGAGTATCAACAGAACTGCAGCGTGACTTCATATCTTTTTTATTTTGCCATTTCTTCAATAATTAAAATTAGATGTTCCATATTTTGGTAAAAATCTTTCCATCTGATGTGTTCGTTTGGTGCATGTGCTCCGGATTTATAATACTCGGTGCCGACACTCATAATTGGCACATTTAGATATTTACCAAAGCCGTGCATTGGTCCTGTCCCTGGTGAGTTCGGTGTCACAATTGCCTTGCCTTCACCGTAAATCTCTTCACCAGTTTTCACAACTAAGTTAACAAACGGATCCGTTAAGTCCGTTCTAAATGGTTTGACTGATGCGATTAAATCTAATTCAACATCTTCAAATCCATGGTTATCTAAATGTTTTCTTAATAGATCGTACACTTTTTTTGGTGTGTAGCCCGGTACAAGACGAACATCAATTTTCGCTTTTGCTTCTTTGGGTAGAACCGTTTTTGCACCTTTATCTTTATAACCAGAGTCAAACCCACTGATTGTTAAAGTCGGATAGAAAACAAGTGCTTCTTTTTCACCGTAATCTAATGTATCGGTAATAAAAGGTGTTTTCAAGCCGTAGTTTTCACGGATCACTTCTGGGTCATGTGGCATCGCATCCAAGAATGCTTTCTCAGTTTCATTGGGCGCTTCCATTAGATCATAGAAGCCATCTACAATAATTCGGTTATCTTTATCGCGCATTGACGCTAGTGCGTGAACCAGTCTCCAAGCCGGGTTATCGATAATCGCTGCTTGAGATGAGTGGATATCGATATCTGCCGTCTTCACTTTTGCATCAAAGTAAGCAATTCCTTTAACTCCGGCAGAAATTTTCATACGCTCTTCTGAATCTTTGCCGCCTGATTCCCAAATACAAGCGTCGGCTTTAAATTTGTCTTGATATTTTTCTAAGTACTGATCGATATGCACACTACCAATTTCTTCTTCACCTTCAACAAGGAATTTAATATTAATTGGAAGTTCGCCATCTGTTTCTAAAATCGTTTGAATAACATTTAAACGCGCCACTAGGTTAGCTTTATTATCAGAAACACCGCGGCAGAATAACTTACCGTCTTTTTCAACCGGTTCAAAAGGTTCCGTATGCCATTCATCTACAGGATCTTCTGGTTGCACATCATAATGGTTGTAGAACAGTAAAGTTGGTGCCGATTCGCTATTTTTACCTGCTTTAAATTCACCATACACTACCGGGAATGCATCTGGTAGGTCATTTAAAGTTAAAATTTCTGCATATCCACCATGTTTCTCAATTAATGATTTTACATAATTAGCCGTTTCGTTAATTGTTCTCCCCTGAGCTGAAACGGATTCTAATTTTAAATAATCAAATAAGTCTTTTTTATTTGCTTCCGTAATAGATTTAATTGTTTCTTGTAAACTCATTTTATCGATCCCCTTTTTTCAATAATTCTACAGCGTTAGTCATTATTTCGCTAATGGATGTATCAAAATTTAAATCAATTGATAAATTTTTTGTATCAATTGGTTCTTTATTGATTACTACTGCATGGTTCCCCTTGAATGCATCAACTAAACGCTTCGCTGGGCTCACCGTTAATGATGTTCCTGCAATAATTAATAAATCAGCCTCAGCAATCAACTCACGTACATGGTTGATTAGATCCCAATCTAGTTTTTCACCAAAATAAACGACATTAGGTCTCATTAGCCCACCATCAATTTGGCAAGTGGGCAGTTCATTCTCCCAAACGACATCATCTTGTTTTTCCACATGCCCACAAGACATGCAGTACCATGTACGATTCGATCCATGGAGTTCATAAACAGATGAAGAACCTGCTTTTTGATGTAAGCTGTCCACATTCTGCGTCACAATATGAACTTCCTTACCCATCTTTTCTAACTCAACTAAGGAATAGTGTGATGGATTAGGTTGAATACCCACCACCTTATTTCGTCTTTTAAAGAATTGTTTCGGATGTTCTAAAATATATTTGATATGCATGACTTTCTTTGGATCTTTTCCGTCATTTTCCATCGCAGTATATCTTCCATCCTTCGAGCGATAGTCAGGTAAGCCGCTATCTGTCGATACTCCCGCTCCACCAAAAAACACAATTTTATCTGCTTGATCTATGTAATCTGCCAATTGCTGAATTTGATCAGATAATTTAATAACCATCCCTCCTACTTCTATTCAATTATTATAACATGGCTTGATCATTCATATAAATAAAACGGTCGATTCTACGGCGAGACTTTTGGTAATGTCACTATTAGCCGCTTTTTAAGATAATAAAAGCCAAGGATGAAATATCAGTGTTGTCCCTATACAGTAAAGTTGTTAACTCTACATTCAGGAGTTATCCATTCATCCTTAGCTCGGTTAATTATTCAATGTCTTTTCACGTTTATTAGTGCCCTATTAAAAAATATATTTTTTAATACATAACATAAAAATCAATAGTCACGTCAAATTTACTGATAAAAAGATTTTTAACAACGATCTGAACTTGTTGATCATCCACTTCTTTGACAAATGTTAATTCATCAATAGGCAGTTCAGCACTGTCAGTGTCTTTAAAATCTTCTAAGACATCACTAAAATCAAATGTCACAGGCTCATCTGAATGGTCATCGCTCAGTTCAATGATCAATCTGTCTGTTTCAAGGGATGCTGTCATCGACTGATTACCGACCTCAAATGTCTGTGTCCCTTCCTCTGTATCACTTTGCATGGAAACATCGATAAATTGGTCAAAATCACTAATGGTTATTGGCTCGGCTGTGTCTTCAAGATATACGGTACCATAGTGGTCAGGGACAGATTCTTCATCATAATGATACTCAGGTTCAAATCCTAAAAACTCTGCTGTGAAAAAATAATAATCTTCTGGCAGCCAACTCACTTGATTTAGGGCACTGATACTTGATAAATAATCTAAGGTATTCAATATTGTACGCTGATCTTCAGGAGGTACCTTATCATTTTTGACCACTTCGCCTGTAGCATCAAGCATCTCGTGTTCAGTCATCAACTCATTCAATTTTTCTACTTGTTGATTGACACTGAGCGACATCGCATCAAATGGCGGGACGAAAGCAATAATTCCACTGATTATCGCTACTATCGGCAACCATTTTAGACTTTGTTTTTTTAATAGATAATAGACGGCACTGATGACTGTCCCTGCTCCGAAAAGTAAGATTAAATATCTACCATGTGTCACCCCTACTTCTTGAATTTGAATGAAGGTAGAAATCATCTGCAACACAATAACAAAAATCAATGCGTACGGAAAAATGCGTTTGAACCATTGAGCTGATTGGTTATGAATCGTACCTGATAAAATTAGTAAAATCCAACCGATAATCGTATAACTCAAAATCAACGTTTCTAAAATATTATCTTGGAAAAAGTCACCTGTAATATTTGACGTAATATAAAGCACGATAATAAAAGTCAAGATAGCCATGATTGGTACCCAAATATATGAAATTAAATGATACAAGAACTTAGGCATCGATGCCTCTTCAACCGGGTCTTCAGCTAACGGCCCTTGTCCTAACAAAATTAAGAAAAAAATCGGCGCAAATAAACTAAAGACAAAAATGGATACATACTCTGTCCAGTCAAACATGATTTGGAAAAATAGAAATTCAAACAGAGCGAAGATTGCCGAAATACCAATGTATAAAATCACAGCGAAAAATAAGGTACTAAAGAACGCTTTAAAGGCCACTAAAAATGTTTCTGAAAATGGCCTCTTCGTCTTCACTGTCGGAATCCAAAGTAACAATACTATAATAGTAAAGAATAAAATCATAGTGCGAATACCTGGAATAGAATAGATGTTCCAAGTGTCGTCAACTACTTGATGACTATTATATAAATAGAGAAGATACAATCCTGTCAAAATCAGCGCTGCCGCCTGAAGAATCCAACGCATCGCTGTTTTTGTGACTTTGTTTTCGTTTTTCTGATTATTACCTAAAAGACTTTCTGATTGATAAACAAAAAATTGTTCGTAAGCTAACTGAGCAATGATTATCAAAATCATCCCCAGTCGAAATACGATATCAAGCGGTGTAATATTAAAGAAAAAATCTTTTGTATATAATTCCCACACTGCGCACATGATAATTAAGACTAACGTCACTGGAAAACGAGTGAAAACTCCCATCACTTCTTTGAACATCTTTTCAGAACTAAATCGTTTCATCAGTTGTCCTCCTAACTTTCTAAGAACATAATTGCTAAATCTATTATACAATGGCGATATTTAAGTCACAATAATTTTTGTTCACGAGTTCTTAAATCATCTGATCAACAGTCTAAAATAGTCATTATAAAAAGCCCACCTTACTCAATGAGGTGGGCTTTCGTTTTATGATATTTAATTGATATGCATGTCTACAATCTAAGCATATGCTACAATCATAAATAACTCTGTCGTTATAAAAATGGCATAACTTTTTATTTTCAATATGGTCTCGAAGGCATTAAGTAAGCTAAAATAAAATAGATAAGAATAAATAATCCAACTGACCCCATAGCTAGTAGCACATAAATTAATCGAACCCAAACAGCATCTATTCCAAATTCTTCTGCTAATCCACCAAGGACTCCAAGAAAAATCTTATTCTCATTTGATTTATATATATTCTTCAAAACAGTCATCCCTTTCTAAAATAGCAAATCTATTTCCTTTATCACTATCGTTCATTATCCTAAATTCTATTTACAACATTAGTATAAAGGGTAATCAGTATTACACCAAGTATAAACATTTTAATAATACAAAAAAGAAGTACTGTTTTATCCAGTACTTCTAATTTTTAATTATTCGTCCATTGCATCTGGTGTTTCAGGTAATACTTGTCCACCATCAACAACAATCGTTTGGCCAGTAATATAACCAGTTTCTTTAGATGCAAAGAAAGCGGCAGCGGCTCCAATATCCATTGGTTCACCCAAACGTGGAATAGGAATATAATCTGTTCCACCAGCTAAGTTCCCTAAATCATTAAATAAAGATTCTGTTCCAATTAAACCTGGCTGAATTGCATTCACAGTCACACCATGCTTCGCATATTCAACAGCAGCATTACGCATAAAACCAAGAATCGCTGCTTTTGTCGCTCCGTAGTGTGTCCCTCCAACATAACCAGTAATGTCACCAGTCACGGAAGACGTTAAGATTACGCGACCAAATTCAGCTTTCTTCATTGACGCAATCACCGGTTTAACAACATTGAACATACCTTTTACGTTCAATTCAAAAATATTGTCCCAATCTTCACTTGTAATGTCTTCTAATTTTTTATTCGGATAAACACCAGTGTTATGAGCTAAAATATCAATCTTACCATAGTCTTCAATAATCTCATCGACAACTTTTTGTACAAGTTCACCATCTGTAACGTCTAAATATTTAAACTCACCATTAAATTCTTCGGCAACTTTACGACCATCTTCCTCAGCAATATCACCAACAATTACTTTCGCACCTTGCGCCGCTAAAGCTTCAACAATACCAGAACCAATTCCTTTGGCCCCTCCAGCTACCAAAGCAACCTGACCTTCTAAATTAAACAACATGATTACACACTCCTTTGTATTCTAGTTCACATATCTAGTATACAACACATTGAAATGAGCTCAAATGATATGAATTCTTAGTCTTTTTTCTAAAAATTATCTATCATTACAAATACCTCACTGGGGAAATATTTAAACCTTTTTATCAACTATTCTAATCTGATACTTATCATTTATATTAATGATACTAATTAATTTCCTATCATTACAATGATAATTACGGTTTTAATATAAGGTTTTACAACGACTTATAACACAACTTTTTTACTATTTAGCTTCAATCATTTGTTCTTCCACTGGCTTTTTCCATAAACCTAATATACCTGCACTAATAACTGTACCAATTACTACCGCTAGAATAAGCATTAAACGATTATCGCCTAAAGCAAGCATCGTAAAAATACCGCCGTGTGGTGCTGGAACACTCGTTAACCAAAGCTGACTTAAGCCGCCACCTACTGCACTTCCAATCACACTAGACCCAATTATGCGAAGTGGGTCTGCTGCCGCAAAAGGAATGGCACCTTCGGTAATGAAAGATAAGCCTAAAATAAAGTTCGTTAGACCAGATTGTCGTTGAACCTCAGTAAATTTATTCTTGAATAGTAATGACGCTAAAGCAATAGCTAATGAAGGTATTTTATGTAGTGATAAATCTGTATTTAATTAACGTCTATTTATAGCTTAAAAACCAGAAATGGCTAAATTAATCAGTAGCCACTTCTGGTTTTTAATACTTTTAATAATGATTTATAACTCAAGATGTTCCGATAACAATTAATTTTAGGTGACATCCTATACTCTATTTATCATTTTATGAACGAGAAACATTGGAAAGAACACATTATAATAAACAATTTCAGTACAAATAAACAGGAATCAATTTATTATTCTTAGGACAAAATAGTTTGATTATTTACTTGACATCAAGTTCATCCATATGTGTTTACTCTAACCTATGACTCGTTGGTGTAGGCTGAATCAACCTCTTCAAGCATATGATAAACAGCTTCATAACTTTCACACACATCATCAGGTACCTTGTAATAATCAGTTACTTCACGTAAACGTTCTAATTCAGGATCTAAGTTAGGTATGTTTAAATCATCGGAGGTTGTCTTTTCATAAATCGCATCCCATAATCCTTTAACTTCGTGAAACTCAGGATGATTATTACCATGTACCCGGTCAACAATTGGAACAAACTGATTTAATCGATCAAAATATTTTTCTTTAACTTGAATGAATGTTGTCATTGTTTCATCTCCTAAACTCTTTTATTAATTTTTAATGCTATTCATTGATCAAGGATATGTTATTGTTTCTAATTGAATTGTTGCTTTTTACATCTTATATTCTCCTTTTATCTAGTTGCTTTTCTCCCTTTCCTCATTGACATCTATAGTATATCGACAAATAACTAGCTTAAAATTGACACACATCAATAATTATTAACTTTTATTTTTATATCCATTTTGACATTTTTAGCTATTAATTGTATAATATCTTTTAGACTTCATATGCGAAGTTATATTTTTTCGGGGCTGTTACGGATTCGACAGGCATAGATTGAGCTGGGATAGCGTTTTGGTAGGGTTGCGTCTACCGAAAAACGCATTCAGTTTAAATTTAACTGCAAACGAAAAAAATTCTAACTTAGCTTTAGCTGCGTAAGCAGTCTTTAGCTAGATCTGAACTGGGATCGCCCATGTTGCAGCTTCAGGTCCTATAATTTAGTGGGATACGCTGACTTTTACCGTCTGCAAAAGTCAGAAGAGATGATCAGACTAGCGACATCTGATGCCAGTCTTATGGCTAAGATGAAGCGAATAAAAATGATAAGACTATGAGCGTAGAAGTCTCAGTGGCAATATGTCTGGACGCGGGTTCGACTCCCGCCAGCTCCATTTTTAATAAACGAAAGAACTCTTTATAAGCCTACAAATGTTGTTAAGTCAATATTTGTAGGCTTTTTTATTTTTAAAAAGAATCGATAGAAAACTAGAGAAACAGAAATTATTTTGCATAACTACATAACTTAGAGAAGTTAATTAATCAATGTTCTCTAAGGCTTATTTTTATAAACTCACAGAACTGATCATTTTTCAATTCACCCCATAACCAGTCACCGAGTTTTTTGTAAATAACATATTACCCCCAAAATCATATAAATTTAATCTTCCTTAATTATGCAGGGACTGCTTTTTATAAACTTTAGAATACTCTCTTGATTAAGCGAACATATATTCGTATAATAAAGTTACTTAAGAACATTGGAGGTCTTATTATGTCTCAGAATTATGTGTTTAACCGTCAACATGATGTCTATAGTGAACTGAAAAAGAAAAGTATTTTTGAGAAAAACAACCAAACAAAAGCAGCTTTTTTTGCTAAAAATAATAAAAAAGAATTGAATGTTAAAAACTATACACGTACTAACACACTCGTTGAAGATGTTACTGTCTTAGACTTCGAGACGACTGGCTGTAGTCATCTTTATAGTGAAGTCATTCAAGTCGGTGCTATTAAGTATCGAAACGGGAAAGAGATCGGTCGCTTTAATGAGTTCGTACGTCCTTCTACAACCATTCCCGGAAATATCACACGATTAACTGGCATTACCAATCAGATGGTTCAATATGCGCGGCCGACGAGCACTGTCTTCTATGAGCTTAGTCAATTCTTGCGTGGCGAGACATTAGTCGCACACAATGCATCTTTTGATATGAAATTTTTATTATCCTATCTATATAAATTTCAGATTGATCATGAGAAGTTTAAAGTCATCGATACGGTTCCTCTCGCTCGAAAATATTTAACACAATTACCTAACCACAAATTGGAGACAATTAAACATTTCTTAGAGATTAACATCGACTCACACCAATCGATCAATGATTGTTTAGTTACTGGGGAGCTCTATTATTTATGTAAATCACTAGCTAACGAAGCATATAACTTGCGACTATTTTAGTACTAAAAAATAAAGAGTGAACCGTATTTTTATTTCGGTTCACTCTTTGTTTATATATTGAGTTTTTTAGCGTGCTATAAAATTGATTATTTTGTTTTTCCAATCCCTATATGGCGGATAACGCAATGGAATATCAAATAATGTTGTTTTTTCAGTAACTCCTTTATAATGGCTGAATGTCATAAAGCTATGCTTACCATGATAGCTCCCCATGCCACTAGCACCCACTCCACCGAATGGCAGATGTTGGTTTGAAAAGTGGATCAATGTATCGTTAATGATTCCCCCACCAAAAGATAGATGTTTAACGACTTCTTTTTTAACGGTTTTGTCTTCAGTAAATAAATACAGTGCTAATGGTTTATCTCGGCTTTGAATGAATTCATATACTTCAGCTAAAGTCGAATAAGCAATGATTGGCAACACTGGACCGAAGATTTCTTCTTCCATGACGTTTGAATCGACTGATGGTTCGTCGATTAGTGTCGGTTCAATTTTTCGTGTCTCTTGATTGACTGCTCCGCCATATAAGAGCTCTTGATCTTTTATTAAATCTTTTACGCGATTAAATTGTTTTTCATTAATCATGCTTGGATAGTCTGGATTATTTAATGCATCTTTCCCGTGGAATTTTTGCAACGCCATTTGTAATAATAGCACAAATTGGTTCTTAACTGATTCATGAACCATGACATAATCTGGTGCAATACATGTTTGACCAGCATTAACGATTTTACCCCATGCGATGCGTACAGCTGCTTTAACTAGGTCAGCGTCTTCAGTTACAATAGTAGGACTTTTGCCGCCTAATTCTAACGTTACGGGTGTTAATGTTTCACTTGCTGTCTTCATAATTTCACGACCAACTGCTGTACTACCTGTAAAGAAGATATAATCAAAGTCATCTTTAATCAGTTTCTGAGTAACTTCCGAACCGCCTTGAACTACGGAGATATAATCTGATGGGAAATATTCTTCAATCATATCTTTCATGAGTGACGCTGAGTTCGGTGCGTGTTCAGAAGGTTTTAGTACAACAGTGTTTCCGGCCGCTATCGCACCTATCATGGGGATTAGAGACAGGGAAAATGGATAATTCCATGGCGCAATGACAAGCACATTCCCATAGGGTTCTGGAATAAGCTGACTTTTTGAATAAAAATGAAGTAATGATGTCGGTACTTTCTTTGGTTGCATCATAGTGTTTAAATGCTTCAACATATAACGTAATTCATCAAAAATCATCACTATTTCTGTGGCGTAGGATTCAAAGTATGGTTTTTTGAAATCCGACGCTAGTGCTTCAGCAATGTTTTCTTTGTTGTTATTTAGCATCTCTTTAAAAGTAAGTAACATCTTTTTTCGAAACTCGTAGTCTAATGTCATACCCGATTGTAATTTTTTCTTATGAGCTTCTTTACTATACTGTTGAATCATCATAGTCTCCCCTCACCATCTTATACACTCTGATAAAGTCTTCTTTACTAAAACTTAATCGTCTATTATTCTACTTATGGGCACTTTTTATATTACTCATTTTTAAAAAGTTATTGCTTTCTTTTTCATCTTTAGTATAACAAAGAGCCTTAAAGACCTGAATTAAAACGATATAAACAGCTCAATTTAGTAATTAATTTTAAAATTTAACTAAACATTTTCAATTTTTATTAAATCGACTTTTACATTTATAATATTTAGTAACATCCAAAGATCATTTACAATATCAATAACTTTATTTTATATCTTCAACGTTTTCATAAATTACCTACCTAAAAAAGCATTTATAACTGGTGTTGGTTTATGATATAATTAACATTACAATATAGATTTGAGGTGATTCTAAACATCCAAGCCTGTCGCTTGTTGTTAGACAAAAAAGGAGAACATAATGAACGGAAAACATATTAAGTTTATATTGTTTTCACTTATCGGAATAATATTCTTCCTCGTCCCTATTCCAATTGGTGGCGACACAAGAATATTACTCTCACATGCTACGGCATTTGTTGAAAATAATATTTTAACCGAATTTTTAGTATTTACAGAAATTGCCATGTGGATCATTTTAATCGGCACCATACTCTTTACTTTTATTAAAACTGGTAACGAATTCCTCGATGGATTATTTAAGACGACACCTCTTATGACGCTATTACGATCACTCGGTGCCTTTTTATATTTAATGGTACTTAATAATTGGTTTGCAAGTTATAACTGGACATCACCTATCTTAAGTCCTGATACAGGCGGATTACTTGCTGGTGAAGGTGGTCTATTGACAACTTTATTTATCACATTTTTTGTTGGTATTATTGGAATTCCATTTTTGACTCACTTCGGTGCGGTAGAGTTCTTAGGGATCTTGACTGAGCCCTTTATGTATGGACTATTTAGAATTCCTGGGTTTGCAACAGTTGATGCCATTACCTCATTTGTTGGCGATGGGACGCTTGGCTTGATTGTAACTGATAAACAGTTCCAGCGTGGTTATTACTCTCGTCGCGAAGCGTACTTAATTGCAACGAACTTTTCTATTGTTGGGATTGCTTTTGCAACTGCTGTAGCTGAAGAGTTAGGTCTAGGACACATTTTTCCACTCTTTTATATTACCATGTTTATCACTATACTAATTATTGCCTTTATTACTGGACGCTTCACATTCAAGAAGTTTCCTGATGACGACTACTATAGTGGCGAGTCTACACCAGATCATGAGATTACTGTCCCTTATGATAAGTCAAGAATGGAATATGCTTATGATGAAGCAGCTGAAGAAGCAGATAAAACAACTCTTAGCGGAGCGTTAATTCATGCCTTAAAAGAAATTGCTGGCATTTATGTCAGTTTATTACCGGTCATTATGGCTGTTGGTACTTTGTCATTAATTATTATTGAATATACGCCAGTTTTTGATATTCTCAGTGTACCATTGGTATATCTTTATAATTTCCTAGGATTTCCATCTGATACTGCTCAATTAATGGGGCCTGCTTCAATTGCTGGGCTTGCTGATATGTATTTACCAACTATTTTCATTACACAATCAGCATCTCAAGCAGCACGTTTCTTTATTGGTATCTTATCATTTACTCAGTTAATCTTTATGGCTGAAACAGGAATGGTATTAGTTGATACAGAAATTGGATTTAATATTTTAGATGTAATTTGGGTATTTGTTTACCGTACGTTACTTTCTATTCCAATATTATATGCCTTTACAATGCTCTTTGTTCAATTAGGTATTCTCGTCATGTAGTACTATTCATAACAAATCGTTAAACAGTCAAAGACAATCGGTTATTTGAAATTTATATCTATCCGCTCTGCTGATTAGGTATACTTCACTTATGCCGATTGTTTTTTTATTTCTATTCATCTTTGATATACTAGATTTATGTTATTAAATTTTGAAGGGGACTATCATTATGACTAAAACAGATAAAGAATTAGCAGTAGAAGTAGCCATTGCTCTTATTGAAGCAAACCCAAGGAGAACAATTATTGGAGACGACGGCAAAGAAATTGCTTTACCTTCTTTGGACATATCAAGTGCGGGGAACATTATTCGCCATATTTATGATACTCTACAAGTGTTAGAATCCGATGAACGTCCATTGCAATATAAGCGGCCAACTGCTGAGGACTAATTTTTTGTAAAAAATATATCCTAGTATAATGATACACTGGGATATAATGAAAAAGACTAAAAAATTAATAAAAACAAAATTCTTAGTAGTTAATCATACGTTAAGGTGTGTTTAACTACTTTTTCACTCTAGCAACCAACTATGTATAACTGATGCAACCATTTTCTAATAATTTAATTTAAATAAAATCAAAAAAAGTAAAAGTATTTATAACTAGATAGATAATTAACAAAAATTATGAGATAATCTAAAAAGTTATAAAGTTGATCATTAATCAATTTTTAATTATTTTTAAATAGGAGTGTAAATATGGAATGGTTTAAACTTATTGGGATTCTCATTATTGTATTAGGTTTTGTCTTTAAGTTTAATACAATTGCGAGTGTTGTCTTAGCTGGATTAGTCACAGCACTAGTATCCGGAATATCTTTTATGGAGTTTTTCACTTTACTCGGTGAATCTTTTATTAACAATCGAATTGTTTCGATTTTCTTTTTAACGTTACCGATGATTGGTTTAGCTGAGTCATATGGTCTAAAAGAACAAGCCGTTAAATTAATTCAGAAGGTTAAAGGCTTATCGATGGGTGGATTCTATACGATTTACTTAGCTATACGTTTAATTGCAGGGTTCTTCTCCATTCGGATTGGTGGTCACCCACAATTTGTGCGACCAATTGTTCAGCCTATGGGTGAGGCAGCTATTAAGAAACAAATTGATTATGATAATGCAGATGAGGTTACATTATCTAAAGATGCTGATGATAAAGTTAAGTCCCTAGCAGCTATGAATGAAAACTTAGGAAACTTCTTTGGACAGAATACCTTTGTTGGCGCTTCAGGTGTATTACTAATTGTTGGTATTTTAAGTGAACAGGGTTATAATATAGCCCCTGCTCAAATCGCGCAAGCTTCGATTCCGATCGCGCTTATCACTTTAGTTGTAGGTGGAATGTATAACACTTTATGTACTCGTCGTATTATTGGACGTAAAAAAGGAGAAAAGAAATGATCGCTAATTTAGATTCTTTTTTTGATAATAATATCACTTTTATCCAAGAGTTCTTTTTTATTATTCTTGGTTTACAGTTAACTTATACAGCTATTCGTATTTTTAAAGATTCAACGAATCAAAAACGTATTGGTTCTGGATTATTCTGGGGCATTCTAGGAATACTGTTTATTGTCGGACCATATATACCCTATGCAGTCAGTGGCATGTTGGTTACGTTAGTGGCTCTTTTGACATTGTTCAATCAAGTTGAGGTTGGAACACTCTCACAAGTATCCGATGAAACAAAAGAGAAAAGAAATGAAAAATTTGGCAATAGCATTTTTGTTCCGGTACTATTACTTGGGATCACTGCTTTAATTGTATCTTATATTTTCCCTTCACTGTCATCAACAGTTGTTGGAATTGGTGCAACTGTTGCCACAATTGCGATGATTATTTTAATTAAGCCGACACTTAAAGAAGGTCTTAATGAGTCAGATCGAATGGTTCAACAAGTATCTACCGTCGGTATTCTTCCACAATTATTAGCAGCAGTCGGAACGATTTTTGCTGCAGCTGGAGTTGGCGAAGTGATTGCAAACATGATATCAGCAGTTATTCCAACGACGAACCCATTATGGGGCGTAGTAGCTTATGTTTTAGGTATGGTTATATTTACTATGATTATGGGGAATGCGTTTGCTGCTTTTGCCGTTATCACAGTTGGGGTAGGTGTTCCATTTGTATTTAACGCTGGTGGAGACCCTGCTATTGCGTCGGCTTTAGCAATGACTGCTGGATTCTGTGGGACTTTAATGACACCAATGGCTGGTAACTTTAATGCTCTACCAGCTGCCCTTTTAGAAACAAAAGATGAATTCTCAGTTATTCGTATGCAAATTCCATTAGCACTAGTTATGATTGTAGTGCATATTGCACTAATGTATATTTGGGCATTTTAAAGGAGAGATAATAATGAAAATTTTAGTTACAGGATTTGATCCATTTGGCGGCGAGAAGATGAACCCGGCGATTGAAGCTGTGAAAAAACTTCCAGATTCAATTGAAGGCGCAGAAATTCACAAGCTAGAAATTCCGACCGTTTTTCATAAATCAGCTGAAAAAGTAGCTGAAAAAGTAAGAGAAATAAAACCTGATGCAGTCTTGAATATTGGTCAAGCAGGTGGACGGTTTGATTTAACTATCGAACGTGTAGCAATTAATAAGGACGATGCGAGAATCGAAGATAATGAAGGGAATCAGCCCATTGATGTCGCGATTCAAGAAGATGGAGAACCTGCTTACTTCTCTACTCTACCAATTAAAGCCATTGTTGAAGAGATTCGCTCAGAAGGCTTACCAGCATCTGTTTCGAATACAGCAGGAACATTCGTATGTAACCATATAATGTATCAAACATTATATCTAGTTAACAATGAGTTTCCAGAGACTGTTGCTGGCTTCATGCACATTCCATTTATGAACGAGCAAGTAGTTGATAAATCAGGTGTCCCAGCCATGTCTTTAGATGATATGGCACGTGGTATCGAAGCAGCCCTTCGAGCAATAGTTAAATATGATGGTAAAAAAGATATAAATGCTGTCGGTGGAAAAACACATTAATTATAGAAATAAAGACTCCGTAAAAATAATTTTTACGGAGTCTTTTCTTTATACAAAATAGTTTCAATTATTGAATTAAAATAGAAACTAAAATGCCCTTTAAAATCGTTTTAGTTTTTAAACGTCTACTTTAGTGTGATATGATCCGCTTAAAGTAGACGTTAGTTTTATCTAATTAACTTATCTATCTTTAAATTCTCTACGAATACGTCGTTCTTGATCTCTTCGTTTGATGGTTTCACGCTTATCATATTGTTTCTTACCTTTAGCAAGGCCTAGTAATACTTTAGCTACACCATTTTTAATATACACTTTAAGTGGTATTAAGGTTATCCCACTTTGTTGTACCTCTCCGATTAAACGATCAATTTGTTTTCGGTGAAGAAGAAGCTTTCTTCTACGAACTGGATCATGGTTAAATCGGTTCCCTTCTTCGAATGGGGAGATATGAACGTTGTACAGCCAGATTTCATTCTGACTGATACCTGCATAACCATCTTTTAAGTTAATGCGATGATTACGTATGGATTTGATTTCAGTCCCTTTTAAAACGATACCGGCTTCTACCGTATCAATAACCGTATATTCATGTCTAGCTTTTCGGTTCTGAGTAATCAGTCCGCCGTCCCCTTTTGGCATATCCTCCACTCCTCTCTATGGTTAAAATTATTTACGTTTTCGTATTTTAAATGAACGTTTCTTTTTCTTACCCTTTTTATTTTTTCCTTTTTTCTTATTGTCTTTTGGTTTATGATTTTTTTGCTTATTCGAACGATGACTACCTTTTTGTCTTCGTTCTTTTTTGGCAGCTTTTTTTGATTTACGATCTTTATCGATATCCGCATAATCTTTCACAATTTCAAAGTCAATCTGAACGTCATCAGTGTTTACATTCGTTAATCGAACATCGATTTCTTGTCCAATCTTGAATATCTTACCAGTACGCTGACCAACTAATACTAAATGTTGGTCATTATATTCATAGTAATCATCATCAATTAATGAAATATGAATAAGTCCTTCAACGGTATTTTTTAGTTGAACAAACATGCCAAAGCTAGTAATAGAAACGATCGTCCCTTTAAATTCCTGACCTATTTTATCAGCCATATATTCAGCTTTCTTCAATTCATCCGTCTCGCGTTCTGCATCAATCGCACGGCGTTCTGCATGAGATGAAGATTCAGCAATTTCAGGTAATTTTTGTTCCCATCGTTTTTGGTCTTTTTTAGACGTTCCAACCTCATCATAATAATGAATGAGACGGTGTAAAACCAAGTCCGGGTAACGTCTGATTGGGGAAGTAAAGTGTGAATAAAATTCAGCACCAATTCCGTAGTGACCAAGCGGGTTCACATCGTAGCGTGCTTGTTGCATAGATCTTAAAAGAACCATATTGATAACTGTTTCTTCTGGTTTGTCTTTTGCTTTTTCTAAAATACTTTGTAGATCTTTTGGTTTAATCGTGTCCTTCTTGGCACGGACAGTTAGCCCAAATGTAGTAATAAATTCTAAAAATCGTTGAACTTTTGCTTCGTCAGGCTGCTCATGCACACGGTATAGAATAGGTAATTGACGTTTTGCATAGTGTTCAGAAACTGTTTCGTTGGCTAGTAGCATGAATGATTCAATCAATCGTTCGCCAATACCACGTTCTACAAGCTGGATATCAGTTGGGTGCCCTTCTTCATCCATTACTATTTTTGCTTCAGACGATTCAAAATCAATCGCCCCACGATTATAACGCTTACGTACTAAAATCTGATGTAAGTCAGCCATATGTTCAAACATTGGTACTAATTTATGATACTTTTGTCGTGTTTCTTCATTCTGATCATCTAAAATTTCATTCACTGCTTTATAAGTCATTCTTTGTGAAGAACGAATGACACTTTTAGTGATGCTATGGTTAACTACTTCACCTTTTGGATTGACTTCCATCTCACAACTAAGTGTCAGGCGGTCTACATTGGGATGCAATGAGCAGATGCCATTCGACAAGCGTTGAGGTAACATCGGAATCACACGATCAGTTAGATACGAGCTTGTGCCACGGTTAAACGCTTCTTCATCAATCGGAGTGCCTTCAGGAACATAATGCGCCACATCGGCAATATGAACTCCTAAATAGTAATTTCCGTTATCAAGTTTCTTTACTTGAACAGCGTCATCTAAGTCTTTCGCATCAGCCCCATCAATCGTAATAATTGTTTCACCACGAAGATCTTTACGGTCTTTTGTATCTTCTTCAGATATTTCATCTGGTACTTGATTCGCTTGCTCAATCACTTCGTTTGGAAACTCAGATGGAATCCCATGTTTATGAACAATTGATAGAATATCTACGCCAGGTTCATCTTTATGACCAATGGTTTCAATCACTATACCTATTGGATCTTCATTTTTATATTTCGGAAAACGCGTAATATCAACTTTAACTATTTCACCTTGAACTGGTCGTAAGCCTTTAGTCTCAATCTGAATAGTCATATCAGGGAAACCTTTAACGCTTGGTTTCACATAACCGTAAAGGTCTAAATCTCTTACTTCATCATCTTGATATGGATAAAATTCGCCAACAACAAAAGTAGTATGACGTTCAACAATATCAATAATCTGACCTTCAGCTGATTTACCATTTGTAGCACTTGCTTCTTTAGTTATTTCAACTTCCACAATATCACCATCAAAAGCTGAAGATGTCGCATTCGCTGGAATAAAGATATCATCTTCATCCGAATTTTGAATCATGACGAACCCGAAACCTTTATCCGTTGCGCTAAATTGTCCTTGTATATTACTTTGATCTTTTTCTTTAATAATAAACGTTCCTTTATTTGTTAATTGAATTTGTCTCTCTCGTTCTAACTCAGCAATTGCTTTAACCAGAGTTGTAAACAAGGTTGAGCTATCCATCTCAAGAGCTTTAGAGATATCATTAACTTCTACATCCTTGTTTTCTTGGATATATGTAAGTATGTCTTGTTTTAGTTTGTTCGTTACCTCTGTCATATATATCCATCCTTTATCAGTTTATTTTAGTCTTAATCTTGTGCTAAAAATTCGACTAAGTCTTCTCTAACTTCGCGGCCAACTTTACCAATTGTAATGACGTGTCCAGCTCCACCATACCACTTAAATGTAACATTCGCATTCTCTAAGGCTTCAACAAATTGTTTTGCTATATCAGCATTGATCATCTCATCATTACTGCCTTGTCCAACAAAAAAATTCATCTTGATGTCTTTGTAGTAATCGACCATATGATCTTTTTTAAAGTCTTCTATATCAATTAAGATTTGGTCTAATTGCGGAGCGATTTTTTCATCATAATACGCTGCTGCTTCTTTTTTATCCATGCCCATTTTTTCTTTTTTCAAAATGTGCCAGTGTCTAAATGACGGCTTAATATTGGTATCATCACCTAGCATAGTAGGTGAGGAGAATGTTCCGCCTGACGCTAATTCCGGATGGTTAATGATTAAGTTAGTTGCCACAATGCCACCTAAAGATAAGCCAAAAGCTGAAATCTTCTCGTAACCTTTGTCACGCATAAATTGAAGCGCTTTTTCACCGTCTTTAGCCCAGTCTTCCATCGTATATTTTAAAATCTCATCAGGATCTTCTACCCCGTGACCAGATAAATTTGGGGCATAAACCGTATATCCTTCATCTCTTAAATGTCTCGCAAGATTTGAAAAATCTCTTGAATAACTTGTAAACGCGTGAAACATAATAATAGCGTGACTGCCTTGTTCAAATAAAATTTCTTCTGTATTCATCACATAGTCTCCTTACTTTTTTGAAAAAGAAAAAGAGTCCTCTAACTGAGAGGGAGTTTACGAAAACAACCTTCAATTGATTACTCTCTTTGCATTATATTTTGTATTAAAAGAATCTTGATAATACATAAGACACAACAAAAAATAAAATTAAACAAACGATTGTTGTTTTAATTAACACAGCTTCTAATCCACGAGCCTTTTGTTTACCAAATAGTTCACTCGCACCACCCATAAATGCGTTTGAAGCACTTTGAGTACGCGTTGGTTGCATAGCTATTACTAAAATTGTAAAGATTGATAATACGAGCATAAATGTTAATAGTAATTCGTACATGCCAAAGATCCTCCTTCATACAGTCTCATCAATCATTTTAACACAGATAATAGTTTTAAACCAAGCTTTTTACAAAATAATACCCTCTCAGCCTTCACCAAGAGGGTTAATATAGGGGGGTTATTTATATGTTTAACAGTATATTAAAAGTGATTATAAAACTTCGCCAGTTTCAGCATTCACTTTCACATCGCTTGCGTTTTCAATATCAATTTCATAAACAGGCGTCCCATTCTCAACGTCTAATTCCCATTCTTTCACGTAACCTGAACCTGTCGAATCTAAAGCAACTGTCATTGCTTCACTTGGATCAACAACGTTATCTAAGTCAAGAACATCATCATCCATGTCTTCACCAGCTTCACTTTCAAAGTCTACTACGTCACCATTCTCTGCATCAACGCTACCTTCATATTCAGTACCATTTGAGAATCCGGTAAATTCATAAACATAAGTACCGTTTTCGGTATCGAAGTTCACATCAGTGATTTGAACAGCGTCATCGCCTACCTCACCTTTAAAAGTTTCAACAGCATCTTGTAATGACACGGCGAAGTCCATATTTTCAATACCTTGTGAATCAGTATTCGCTGCTTGATCATCACCCTGATCGTCTGTATTATCATCAGTCGTATCAGTATTTTCTTCGGTAGTCGTATTTTCAGTTGTATCTGTTGCTTCTTCTGTCTCTGGTTCTGTTGTCTCTTGTGTTGTATTATCGCCACATGCAGCTAGAGTTAATACACTTGCTGATGTTAATAATGCTAATTTTAGTGATTTTTTCATAAAAATCTTCCTTTCACAGTTGGTATTTCCCAACTATTAGACTTATTATAGTATCTAAATATGATGAAATAATGATTATCTGTTAATAAATCCATTGTAATTTAAAGACATTCTATACCACACTTCATTTTTTGAAGAAGATAATTTATTTGCTGAGAAATCTAATTATTTTTGCGTTTAGGTTTTAAATAGGTACCTGCACCTAAAGATGTAAGACCTATTAAACCAAGCACCCAAGTACCTGTAGCTGTATCAGGTAGTCGCTCACCTGGCTTCTTCGATTCAATTTCTTTTTTCAAACGTTCAGCTTCATCTGGACCTTTAGTTAATAAAGTATCAACTAAGAGTTGTAACTCATCATCTGTCAATTCTTCTGGACGTCTCGGTGGTAATTCTGGTTCTGGTTCTGGTTCCGGCTCCGGGTCTGGCTCTGGTTCTGGTTCCGGGTCTGGCTCTGGTTCTGGTTCCGGGTCTGGCTCCGGGTCTGGCTCTGGTTCTGGTTCCGGGTCCGGCTCTGGTTCCGGTTCCGGTTCTGGGTCCGGCTCTGGGTCTGACTCCGAATCATCTAGTTCATCTTGATTGTTCTCTTCTTCTCCGTCTTTATCAGGCTCCTCATCAATAGGGGCATTATCTGAAATTGATTCATCTTCGTCTGAAGTACCTTCACCATCAGTTTTAGGATCATTCATCATTTTAATAATCGTCACACTACGATCCGATGCATGAATTTCTTCTGTCTCTTCTTTTGACTCGTCAATATCATTTGATTTAGATGTCTCAGTTGTGTCATTAACGATCACAGTTTCCTGTATCACTTGATCTTGTGTTCCATTATCGACTGTTTCATCAGCATATACGTTTTCAGCATTCATTAAAAAAGCAATACTCATTGATGTTGCAAGCAAAGTGTATTTAAAAGACTTTTTATAATTAGTAAACATTTTAACACCCAAATTCTGATAATATTCATTCTAAATTTAACATTAAATTTTTTGTAATACAATAATTATGAACAATTGTTACCAATTCGTTGTCTTACTGTTACATTGGACTTTTAACTAACACTAATATGGAGATTCAAAAAATATTCAGTCATTTGGTTTAATGAATTCGTCGGCCTTTGTCGCTTAGCAGTATAAAACTTGCACTCAAGGTTTCTCCAATACACGGTTATTTATAATGAACGAAGCTTAGATAATTAAAAACAACTACATAACTAACATTTATTAAACCGCAAAAAAGAAGCAGCGAAAATCGCTGCTTCTTCCATTCCTAAATATTAAAGTTTAAATTATAGGTTGTAGAAAGCATCTTTACCTTCGTAAACTGCTGCTTCACCTAGACCATCTTCAATTCTTAATAATTGGTTGTATTTAGCAATACGGTCAGTACGTGATAATGAACCAGTCTTAATTTGACCAGCGTTAGTTGCAACAGCAATATCAGAAATTGTTGAATCTTCTGTTTCACCAGAACGGTGTGAAACAACTGCAGTGTAACCAGCCTTTTTAGCCATTTCGATTGCGTTAAATGTTTCAGTTAACGTACCGATTTGGTTTACTTTGATTAAAATTGAGTTACCGATACCTTTTTCGATACCTTCTGATAATTTTTCAGTGTTTGTAACGAATAAGTCATCACCAACTAATTGTACTTTGTCACCTAGGCGCTCAGTTAATTCTTTCCAACCATCCCAGTCGTTTTCATCCATACCATCTTCAATAGAAATGATTGGATATTTGTTTACTAATTCTTCAAGGTAATCTACCTGTTCGCTTGACGTACGTTTAGCAGCACCTTCACCTTCGAATTTAGTATAGTCGTATGTGCCGTCTTCATAGAATTCTGAAGCTGCGATGTCGAAGCCTAAGAATACATCTTTACCTGGTTCTAAACCAGCTTTTTTGATTGCTTCTAAGATTGTTTCTACACCATCTTCAGTACCTTTGAATTCTGGAGCGAATCCACCTTCATCACCAACTGAAGTAGCTAATCCACGGTCACTTAAGATTGATTTTAGGGCGTGGAAGATTTCAGTACCCCAACGTAAAGCTTCCTTAAATGTAGGCGCTCCTGTTGGTAAAATCATGAATTCTTGGAAAGCGATTGGTGCGTTTGAGTGTGATCCACCATTAATGATGTTCATCATTGGTGTAGGTAACACTTTAGCGTTAAATCCACCTAGGTAGTGATATAAAGGTACACCTACAAATTCAGCAGCAGCACGAGCTACAGCAATAGAAACACCTAAAATTGCGTTCGCACCCAATTTACCTTTGTTATCAGTTCCATCTAAATCGATTAATGCTTGATCAATACCTAATTGATCGCGAACATCGAAACCAATGATTTCGTCAGCGATAATTGTATTAACATTCTCAACTGCTTTAGTAACACCTTTACCTAAATAACGATCTTTGTCACCGTCACGTAATTCAACAGCTTCGTGTTCACCTGTTGAAGCGCCTGATGGAACGATTCCTCGTCCAAAAGCACCAGATTCTGTAACAACCTCAACCTCAACAGTTGGGTTACCACGTGAGTCTAAAACTTCTCTTCCTAGTACATCAATAATGTATGGCATATAATTTCTCTCCTTAGTTGTTTTAAAATTTAAATAAAAAATTTAATAGTGATTACTGAATTAATGATTCGCCCGTCATTTCGCTTGGTTTTTCAACATTTAATAAATCAAGCATCGTTGGCGCAACATCAGCTAACTTACCATCAGCACGTAATGTGATACCTTTTTTCGTTACAATCACTGGAACAGGTACAGTTGTATGTGCTGTATGAGGCTGGCCGTCAGGTGTCGCTGTTGTATCAGCGTTTCCGTGGTCAGCAAAGATAATTGCTGTACCGTCTTTTTCTAAAATCTTATCGACTACACGACCTAAGTTTTCATCAACTGCTTCTACCGCTTTGATTGTCGGCTCTAGCTTACCAGAGTGTCCAACCATATCTGGGTTAGCAAAGTTTAAAATAATCGCGTCGAATTTATCGGCATCTAAGTCTGCCACTAGTGAATCTGTTACTTCATAAGCACTCATTTCAGGCTTTAAGTCATAAGTTTCTACTTGTGGGGATGGAATTAACGTACGGCTTTCACCTTCGTACTCATCGTGCACGCCACCATTCATAAAAAAGGTAACGTGTGGGTATTTTTCAGTTTCTGCGATACGTAATTGTTTTAGACCGTTATCTGATAACACTTGACCAATCACATTTTTCGGAACGATCGGTGGATACATCACTTCTGCATTCATATCTTCCGTATATTGTGTCATCGTTACTAGTTTAACGTTTTGTGCGCGTTCGCCTAAATCAAACTCATTAAATCCAGGCTCTGATAAAGCTCTTGATAATTGAATCGCACGGTCAGGACGGAAGTTAAAGAATACTACTGCATCATTATCTTCTAAGGTCGCAACTGGTTCATTGTGTTCAGTAATAACGATTGGTTCAATAAACTCATCCATTACTTCATTAGCATAGCTATCTTTCACCGCTTGAACACTATTTTCAGTTTGGTGACCACGACCAAAACGAATGGCATCATAAGCACGTTTTACTCGAGGCCATCGTGTGTCACGGTCCATCGCATAGAAACGTCCAGTGATCGTTGCCAATTTACCTAATTGTTCTTCTGCAAGAATCGCTTCGAGATCTTCGATAAATTGTACTGCTGAGTCCGGTGCCACGTCACGACCATCAGTAAAGGCATGAATGTAAACTTTTTTTACACCTTTAGCTTTGGCTTCTTTTAAAAGAGCTATTAAGTGACGTTGATGTGAGTGCACCCCGCCATCTGATACTAAGCCCATAAAATGTAAGGCTGAATCATTTTCTTTTGTGTGATTGATCGCACTTTGGAACACTTTATTTGTTTCTAAGTCGTGTTCCTCGATGGCTTTATCAATGCGTGTAATACTTTGATAAACGACGCGACCAGCACCAATATTGGTATGACCGACTTCCGAGTTTCCCATTTGACCTTCTGGAAGACCAACTGCTAGTCCTGAGGCCTGCATCGTTGAATGTGGGAATTCATTCCAATATCGATCAAAGTTAGGTTTATTCGCTAATGCGACAGCGTTATGATCTTTATTTTCACGCCATCCAAACCCATCTAAAATGATCATCGCTACTGGTTTTTTACTCATTATTTAACCGCCTCTAATAATTTTAAGAAAGAGTCAGACTCTAAACTTGCGCCACCTACTAACGCACCGTCAATATCTGATGTTGCTAAGAAATCAGCAATATTTTCAGGTTTCACTGATCCACCATACTGAATTCTTACAGCATCAGCAACATCTTGGTCGAATAAGTCAGCAACTGTTTGACGAACAACTTTAATTGTCTCATTCGCATCTTCAGCTGTAGCTGTTTTACCTGATCCGATTGCCCAAATTGGTTCGTAAGCTAGAACACTTTGTTTCACTTGATCGCCTGTTAGACCTTCAAGTGCCGCTTTCACTTGGTTTGCTACGAATTCATTTGTTTTACCTGCTTCTTTTGTTTCTAATGATTCACCAACACAGATAATTGGTAACATCGAGTTGTTGAAGATTGCTTTTGCTTTTTTGTTTACATCTTCATCCGTTTCGTGGAAAATTTCACGGCGTTCAGAGTGACCAATAATCACATAATCTGTTCCTAAATCAGCTAATGCTAATGGTGATGTTTCACCAGTATAAGAACCTGAATCTTCATAGAAACAGTTTTGAGCTGCTACTTTAATATCAGAATCTGCTGTCATATCAACTAAACTCTGAGTGAAAATATTTGGAGCACCAATAACTGCTTCAACTTTATCCGATGAAGGGATATTACCTTTCACCTCAGTGATGAATGATTCTACTTCTGGTGCTGTTTTATTCATTTTCCAATTTCCTGCGATAATTGGTTTACGCATGTACGTTCATACCTTTCTTTGTTTCGAGTTAATTATTTATTCGTAATTGCTGCAAGACCTGGTAATTCGTTACCTTCTAGATACTCTAGACTAGCCCCGCCACCAGTTGAAATGTGACTGAAATCTTCCGCAAAGCCTAAATTTTGTGCAGCTGTTGCAGAGTCACCACCACCGATGATCGTTGTTGCGTCAGATTTTGCAAGAACTTCACAAACATCTTCTGTACCTTTAGCAAAGTTAGACATTTCGAATACACCAACCGGACCATTCCATACAACGGTCTTCGCGTCTTCTAATTCTTTAGTGAATAGTTCAACCGTTTTAGGTCCAATATCTAATCCTTCATATTCTGGTTCGATATCGCCTTCGAATAATTTAGATTCTGCGTCATTATCGAATTCTTTCGCTGCAACAGTATCAATTGGTAACACTAATTTGTCACCAGCACGCTCTAATAAGTCTTTCGCTAAATCAATTTTATCTTCTTCAAGTAATGAATTACCGATTTCTTTACCTTGAGCTTTGAAGAACGTATAAGCCATTCCACCACCGATTAACACTTTATCAGCTTTTTCTAATAAGTTTTCAATAACACCAATCTTGTCTGATACTTTGGCACCACCTAAGATTGCTACGAATGGTCGCTCAGGATTGTCAACGGCACCACCGATAAAGTCAATTTCTTTTTCAATTAAGAAACCAACTGCTGAATCTAAGTTAGATGCAATACCAACGTTAGAAGCGTGTGCACGGTGAGCTGTACCAAATGCATCGTTGACAAATATGTCTCCTAAGCTTGCCCAATATTTACCTAGTTCTGGGTCATTCTTACTTTCTTTTTTACCATCTAAGTCTTCGTAACGTGTGTTTTCAACTAGTAAAACATCGCCATCTTCCAACTCATTGATTGCTGATTCTAATTTTTCGCCACGAGTTTCAGGAATAAATGTGACTTCTTTTCCTAATAATTCGCTTAAACGTTCAGCCACGGGTTTTAGTGTGTTTTTCGCTTTATCTTCTTCTGTTTTAATTCGTCCTAAGTGTGAGAATAAAACTACTTTACCACCTTCATCAATAATGTACTTAATTGTTGGTAGTGAAGCTTCGATACGGTTGTCGTTTGTGATTTCACCGTCTTTCATTGGTACGTTGAAATCCGCACGTACTAATACCTTCTTACCTTTTAAGTCTAAGTCTTTTACAGTTTGTTTATTCATCAATAGACACAACCTTTCTGGTATGTAATAAAGAGGGTAACGCCCTCTTTTTATTCAGTTCCTTTTAATAAAAAAACGGAGAAGCGCGTTGCTTCCCCGCTTAATTAATCAGGTCATTAGATTTTTTGAATCTATTTTTATTATAAAGCTGCTACGTGTTCTAACGTACGGATTAAGTTTCCTGTGAAACCGTACTCGTTATCATACCAAGAAACGACTTTAACAACTTGACCATTTTCACCATCAATTACTTTAGTTTGAGTTGCATCAAAGATTGATCCAGCTGGGTCACCAATAATATCTGAAGAAACAATTTCATCTTCAGTATAGTTAAAGGCATCTGAACTTGCAGCTTTCATAGCTTTGTTAATCTCTTCAGCTGAAACTTCTTTGTTTAATGTTACATAAACTTCAGTCATTGAACCAGTAATAGTTGGGATACGTACTGCTGTACCATCAATTTTACCGTTAACTTCAGGAATAACTTTACCTACTGCTTTAGCAGCACCTGTTGATGCTGGAATTGCATTCGCTGCACCAGCACGGTTTTTACGTCCACCTGGAGCATCTTGTAATGATTGAGTTGCTGTATAAGCGTGGATTGTTGACATTAAACCACTGTTTAAGCCGTACTCATCGTTTAATACTTTAACCACTGGAGCTAAACAGTTAGTTGTACATGAAGCTGCTGAGATAACTTTGTCATCAGCATCAATGACATCTTGGTTAACACCATAAACAATTGTTTTTGTTTCTTCATCTTTAGCTGGTGCTGTAATAATTACTTTTTTAGCGCCTGCTTCTAAGTGTTTACCAGCTTTTTCTTGAGTATTGAAGATACCTGTTGCTTCTAATACGATATCAACACCTAACTCATCCCATGGTAATTTTGTAGGGTCTTTTTCTTCGAATGATTTAATTTCTTTACCGTCTACTACAATTGTGTCTGCTTTAGCTTCAACACTGTATGGGAAACGTCCCTGTGCTGTATCATATTTTAATAAATATGCTAAATCTTCATTATCTGTTAAGTCGTTGATAGCAACAACTTCTAAGTTTGAATTTGTTTCTAAAATACGACGTAATGATAAACGACCAATACGACCAAAACCGTTAATTGCAACTTTTACTGACATAAATGATTTCCTCCTTAGAAAATCCAATTGTTTTTTATTTTAAAGGGTTATCCCTATTTAAAATCTCATTTGCTGCTGCTTCATCAGTTATTAAATAAGTATGTGATGGAGCAACTTTAAAGTAGGCTTCAATAGCCTGCGCTTTATCTTTACCTCCGGCTACTGCGATTAAATATGGTATATTGCGAATATCTTCTGATGATAATCCGACTCTAGCAAGTTTTTGAACAACTCTACCTTCATCATCAATAAATTCACCAAAAGCTTCAGCAACTGCACCTGAATCTAGGAGATAATTGATTTGTTCATCTGTTAGTCCAATACGTTTCGCCATACGACTCGCTTCACCTATACTGAATATAGCAAGAATTGACTGAGAAAGAAAATATAAAGTCTCCTTAATTTCAGGTTCTTGCATTAATAATGAATGAATTTCGCTTCTTACATGCTCTGGAGCATATAATAAACGACTAGTTCCATTCGTTCGGATCGCCATCAAGTCGGCAATCGTATTCGCTTGGATGGAAGCTTTTTCTCCTGTTCCACCTCTAGCCGGTATAAATTGAAGTGATCGGTTAATAGATAATGACTTATCGAACGCTTCCGCAATTGATCTAAGGGTTGTGCCACCCATTACTGCAACGCGGCTTTCACCTTCTGGTAATAAATTATCGATTATATCAACCGTCATCTGTGCTAAAGTAATCGGACTATCCGATTTTAAGATTGAACAGGTCTCAATATTTAACTTTTTAGCGAGGGCTTCTTCCATGACTTCAATATCAGATTGTTTATTTAACACAATCTCTAATCGTTTAAAAGCTTGCTGGCCTAATGAAGTCAAGCGCATACCTACTGTTGATGTCGCTATCAACCCTTGATTTTTAAGAATGTCAATTTCAGCACGTAATATTCTTTCTGAAAGGCCTAGCTGTTTAGCTAGCACTCTTCTACCAACAGGACTGGATTGACTGATCTGTTTCAATATGTCATATCGCTGTTTAAGCAAATGAACAGTGCCAGGAGCTACTTGTTCAATAATTGATAACATTGCAGGCAATCCCCCTCACTACAATTACTACTATACCATCTGCCTGGACATATTGCAACCCTAAATAATCATCCGTCGGGACCGTTTTCGTCCCTTTACTGTTTTGAAATCGTCCTAATGGGTTATTTAAGTTTATTTATTAAAGTTATCGTTAAATATGAAAAAAAGAGACAGCACAAAAGAACTTCTCTTGTACTTGTCTCTTCTATAATGATGGATTAATTTAATTTTTCTGAGCTCTCCATGATTTCATCAATCAAACCGTACTCTAATGCTTCTTGAGCTGTCATAAAGTTATCACGATCGGTATCTCGTTCAATAACTTCAAGGTCTTGTCCTGTACGCTCAGCGAGTATTTTGTTTAAACGCTCTCTTGTTTTTAGGATATGACGAGCCGCAATTTCAATTTCAGTTGCTTGCCCTTGAGCACCGCCGAGTGGTTGGTGAATCATAATTTCTGCATTTGGAAGTGCATAGCGTTTACCTTTTTCACCGGCTGCTGCCAAGAAACTACCCATAGAAGCAGCAAGCCCAATAACGATTGTTTGTACGTCTGATTTAATAAAATTAATTGTGTCAAAGATAGCTAAGCCAGCTGTTACACTTCCGCCTGGAGAGTTGATGTATAGATAGATATCTTTTTCAGAATCCTGCGCATCTAAAAATAATAATTGTGATACTACAGAGTTTGCTACATTATTATCAATTGGTCCACCAATCATAATAATACGGTCTTTTAATAATCTTGAATAAATATCATAAGCACGTTCCCCTTTAGGTGATTGCTCAATTACTGTAGGTACTAAATTCATTAAATATTCCTCCCAAATTAATTAATTGAATTGTTCATAAACAAATATAACTGATTGGTCAATGAATGTCAAACATGTTGTTTGACCCTCATTAACCTTATCGAGTACTTCACCATGATATGTCATCTTCGAGTATTTAGTCAATAGAAGTCTCAATAAAAAAAGAGTTCATTTATGCAATGATTATTTAATTGTTATCTTTAATAAACTTATGTCAAAATGGAGTTTAAGTTTTCATAGTTACCTCTCGAAAAGGCTTTCTACTTGTTTTACGGGTCGTATTTGCGTTTTAATTAGTATATGGAAATTAAAGCTATTTATGGGAGGGTATTTATATGAAAGTATTTGTCATCGGGGCAAACGGACAAGTTGCCCATCACTTTGCTGACTTTATTAAGAATGATGATACTATTGAAGAAATAGCTATGATTCGTGATACTGATCAGAAACCTTTTTTTGAAGAGCGGGATATTGAGACTGTTCATTTAGATTTAGTAAAAAATCCAATCGATAATCTTGCGCACGCAATGAAAGGTTCAGATGCCGTACTTTTCAGTGCAGGCGCTGGGGGCAGTGGATACGATCAAACTGTTTTAATCGACTTGGATGGTGCAGTTAAAGCAATGACTGCCGCAGAACAAGCGGGAATTAAACGATTTGTTATGGTAAGTACGTTCCGTACAGGACGCGAAGAAATATCTAAAGTGAATGACCTGCAAATTTATACAATCGCTAAACATTACGCCGACGAATGGTTAAAAAATAGAACAAATCTAGACTGGACAATTGTTCATCCTGGTATCCTTGTCAATAGTGAGGGGACAAATCAAATTAAAATTGGCCATGATTTGGATGTTAATGAAATTCCGCGTCAAGATGTCGCTCGAGTGTTGTTAGAAGTATTGAAAAATAATGACACCATCAAGAAAGAGTTTGAAGTTTTAGCAGGGAATGATTCCGTAGAAGAGGCTCTTTCAAAGCTATAAACGTTGTTTTATAAATAGGCTTATTGTTTATAAAGTAAATAGTGAGTATTATATAACTCTAGACTATTCTCTTTTCTTAGTGTGGCTGTTTAAAATAAAAATTTATATTTTTGACCATATATGTAAAGTGTATGGTCTTTTTTATAAAAAATTGTCCAATCTTCTCTTTCTTTTTGCTATTAATAACTGTTCGAAAATTAAACGGCATGACAGTCTCTCAAAGACAAATATCAATGATGTTCCAAAGATTTATGGTAATTACACAATTAATTATAATATTAACTCAATTCTTCCGGTGAATACTATTTTCTTAATACCTACATCTTGAATCTGGAATTACTTTTGTTTTATGCTTATGATATTCGTTAATAGCTTATCAATTATTTATATTCGAAGGAGTCTATGATGAACTTATTATTATCACCCGCTGAAATTGGCGGTTTAAATTTAAAAAATCGAGTAGGGATGTCTCCCATGTGTACGTATGAAGTGAAAAAGAAAGACGGTATCCCAACGCCATTCCACTTCACCCATTACGGATCAAAAGCAATCGGTCAAGTTGGTCTTGTTATAATAGAAGCAACTGCAGTTGACCCGGATGGCCGAATTACAGATTATGATCTTGGTTTGTGGAGCGATGATCAGATAGATCAGTTCAAACAATTAATCGACCACATTCATTCGTTAGGTAGTAAGGTGGGGATTCAGCTCTCTCACGCCGGTCGCAAAGCTAAACATACGAAACGACCTATCTCATCTACTGATGAACCGTTTAATGACAGCTATCAATCACCGCATAATCTATCAACTCAAGAAGTCTCTGAAGTAATTCATGCATTTAAAGAAGCTGCCAGACGAGCTGATCAAGCTGGGGTTGATATGATTGAACTTCACGGGGCTCATGGTTATTTAATTAATCAATTTTTAGAATCAGCAACTAATAACCGAACAGATCATTATGGTGGATCACTTGAAAATAGGTTCAACCTGCTTAAGGAAATTATCACAGAAACTAAATCGGTCATTAGTCTCCCACTCTGGGTGCGACTCTCAGCCAGTGCTTATCTACCAGAATCAAACCAAAACAGTATCAATAACTGGCAAACCGTAGCCAAGTGGTTAGAAGATCTTGATATTCGTTGTTTAGACATTTCTACCGGGGGTGTCGTAAATAAGAAACCTAATATTGATATACGTGAAGGTTATCAAGTTCCTTTTGCTGAAGCGATTAAACGCGAATCTAGTATTGATGTAGCAACTGTTGGTCTTATGCAGTCTCCTGAGTTGTGCGAACATGTGTTAAAGACAAATGCAGCAGATTTTATTCTACAAGGTAGAGCTCTACTTAGAGAATCAAATTGGCCCATTCACGCTGCTAAAGTGTTAGGTGTTGATTCAATTAACTTTTACAATGACTCATATCGCAGAGGTTTTTCAATTTAAAACTATTTAGTAAAAAGATGATGCCTAAGTCAATTACCTAGGCATCATTTTTCGTATGAGATAACATGACAGAGTTTATAAATATAAATCAACAACATAAAAAAGCCTGGCAGTTGGGTTCTATGAACCTAGCTGTCAGGCATGTTTATTATTTAGTTTGAACGATTACAGCTCGGTCGATAAATGGATGAGCTTGTTTAATACATTCAAGAAATTCTGGTGTAATAGTTGAATCAAGTTCAAAAATAGTTACGGAATCACCTTTAAATTCAGTACGTCGGTTATTAATCCGAGCGATATTATGATTACTATCAGCGATAAAAGTTGTTAATTTAGCAATATATCCTGGCTCATCTTTATGTTCGATAATTAATGTCGGACGTTCTGCCGCAATCTGGGTTGGATACTGGTTATAGGTTTTAACCTCTACCTTACCACCACCAACCGAACTCGCAATCACCTGAATGTGTGATCCATTTTTGCCCCATAAGTGAACACGAGCTGTATTCGGATGATAGCCATCACCCAAGTTCTGTTCGAGGAAATTATATTTTAAGCCTCGTTTATCAGCTATTTCTTTGGCCTTTTTTATTTCAGGATCTTTTGTTGAAAAACCTAAAACACCAGCAATTAAAGCCACATCAGTTCCATGTCCTTGGTAAGTTTTAGCAAAAGAATCCATCAAGGTAAATACAACTTCTTCAGGTTCATCATCTAACATCTGTCGAGCAACGTTACCAATGCGACAAGCACCTGCTGTATGTGAAGAAGAAGGACCAATCATTACTGGACCAATAATTTCATAAGCACTCAAATAGTCAGCTAAATCCAACTCTGAATCTGCTCCAAATACTTGATTTTTAATTTCCTGTCCAGTAGGTGTTCCAGCAACACCACCGATGCCTGTTTCACGAAGTGATGCAGGTAGTTGACGGCTGATTGATTCCATCGCATCAATAACTTCATCAGGTGGAATAATACTTGGTACGTCAGCTAAAGCCATATCTGCGGCGGCCATAGCTGTTAGAGCATGAAGTCCATTTCTTGTAATACAAGGAATCTCGACCAGGCCGGCTACTGGATCACATACTAATCCAAGTGAGTTTTTCAAAGCTAAGCCCACCGCATTACCTACTTGAGTTGGTGTCCCTCCACGAAGTTCAACTAAAGCACCTGCCGCCATCGCTGTTGCTGAACCAATTTCAGCTTGACAGCCACCCTGAGCTCCTGAGATTGATGCACGGTTAGCAATCACTAATCCAAGGGCTGAAGCTGTAAACATCACATTGACTAGCTCATCTTTAGTATACTGACCTGTATCATACATATTCGTTAATACAGCCGGCAAAATGCCTGCAGATCCGGCTGTTGGAGTAGCTACGATTCGTCCCATCGAAGCGTTAACCTCATTGACCGCCATCGCATTAGCCACTACTTTTAAAGCTTTGGGGTCAATAATTGAATCCCCTTTTTTTACATATTCATTTACACGATACCCGTCTCCACCTGTAATTCCAGTTGTAGACATGGCAATCTTTTCTGTTCCTTTACGAACAGACTCAATCATAACCTCCAATTGTTCTCGCATAGTTTGGAGGAGTTCTTCTTCAGAAACAGGCTGATTATTCAGTTCATTATCGATCATGATTCGATAAATCGGCACATTATTGCTTTCAGCCTTTTTCATTAATTTATCTAAACTTGTAAATGACATGCAAAAACTCCTTTATACTAAAAAATAATTCTATTTTATTTTTATTTCTACTACATTCTAAAGGAATAAAGATAACTCGTCCATTGTTTATTTTAAAAATTAAATTTCTTTAAGAATTGCATTGATTATGACGACAGAATCAATATAAATGATAGTTGCTGATTTATTATATTGTTATTTATCTTTATTATAGCTAGTGAAATTCAGTCATGTATAAAAAAGAATCAAGTGTAAGAAAGTTTACTTCCTTTTGGTCTTGATTCTTTTTGTTTATTATTTTAATTCTTCAGCAATTTTATTAATCTTTCTTAATCGGTGATTGACTCCACTTTTTGAAATCACGCCGCTCGGGATTAATTCTCCCAATTCTTTTAATGACACATCTGGGTGTTCTAATCTCGTTACAGCTACTTCATATAGTTTTTTTGGAAGTTCTGTTAAACCGATTTCTTGATCAATCAGTTCAATATTTTGAATCTGTTTACTTGCAGCAGAAATGGTTTTGTTTAAATTAGCTGTCTCACAGTTCACAATACGATTCACAGAGTTACGCATGTCACGAACAATACGAACATCTTCAAAACGGAACATATTGTTTGTCGCTCCGATTAGTGCCATAAAGTCAGCAATTTTTTCCGATTCCTTCACGTAGACAATATATCCACCACTCTTACGCGCATGAACTTTTGGATTTAATCCAAAAGCTTCAAACATATCTCGAATATCTTCATTATGCTCTTCGTAAATAGAGTGAATCTCCAAATGATATCGACTTGTTTCTGGACTATTGACTGATCCCCCTGCTAGGAAGGCACCACGTAAGTAAGATTTCATTTTTTGACGATTTTCTTTATACTCTTTCGGCACCGATCCAGAATAAAGCATCCCATCAAATATACCCAGTTCTGACAAAATCAGTTTACTTCCGTTACGTAATCGAACAATATAAACATTATTTTTCTTTAATTTCATTTTCTTACGTACTGAAAGTTCAGCTTGAACGTCAAACGTATCTTTAATTAATGTAAAGATTCGTCTCGCAATCGCTGCATTTTCAGTGACAATATTCAAATGAAACTCACGATCAATTATATTTAAGGAGCCATTCATTCGTATTAAGGCGGCCAATTCTGCTTTTGCGTGTTCTGGGTGTACTTCTAACATCGTTAATTCTTTTTTGACATCTCCAGCAAAAGACATTGAATCCCTCCTTATCTACTATTATTTCGTGTATTCAATGATTGTACTAGAATGCTATTTTATTACGTTCCGTATTAGCAATATTATAAATTTCATTCGCTGCTTTCTCTCCGTTGTGATAAACCCCTTTGTCCGTTAACTTTAAGAAATCATCGGAAATGATTTGTGGAACAAGTTTTGAAAGTTCATGGAAATCATGGGTTACTTGGAATAAATACTCAGATTTTTCCTTCGCCACATATTCAAAAGGCACTTTTTTATTATTTATTAATGCTGTGTCGATAAATGGACTATTTAAATGGCGGTGAAGAACTCTAACGTGATCTGCATCTGTGAATCCTTCTGTCTCACCAAGCTGTGTCATAATGTTACAAATATACACAACACGTGCATCAGTTTCTAGGACAGCTTTTCCGATATCTGGAATCATTAAACTTGGTAAAATGCTTGTATATAAAGATCCTGGTCCAAGCACAATGACATCAGCTTCCATAATTGCTGACACAACATTAGTTCCACAAGGGATAGGCTTGTGACGATCATTTAAACAAGACACTGCCACATAGTCAATAACCTTTCCTGAAACTGGTATATGTGATTCACCAGAAGCTACAGAACCATCACGATAACGGGCATGTAAAGTTAGCGGTTCTTCAGACGCCGGATAAATGTTTCCTTCAACTTTCATCATATCAGCTAATATTTTAATTGCTTCTGAAATACTACCTTCCATCTCAGATAAAGCCTGAATGATCAAGTTACCAATGGCATGACCATCGAACATTTTATCCTTTGAATGAAAACGGTATTGAAAAATATCTTTTTGAATTTGTGGTATATCACTAAGTGAAACGAGTACATTACGAATATCTCCAGGTGGTACAGAATTGAATGCTGCTCGAATACGTCCACTACTTCCCCCATCGTCTGCAACGGTGACTACAGCTGTTAAGTCAGCATTTAATTTTTTTAAGTTGTTTAAAATGACCGGTAAGCCTGTCCCACCGCCGATAACGACGATATTGGGTTTTCTTGTTTTAATCATGACCTTACAGTGGACTCCTTCTTCTTATCTTTATCACGATGCGAAATATTCACATTATAACCATCTGCTATCAGTTTTTTGCCTACTCGTTCAGTTAAAGCTACTGAACGGTGTTGACCTCCTGTACAACCGATTGCAACTGTTAAGTTCGTTTTACCTTCTTTTTTATATCCTGGTAAGTTATAAGTCAGCAGATCAATAAATTTATTATAAAACGCTTCTGTTTCTGGTTGCTGCATGACATAATCATAAACTGGTTCATCTAGACCTGTCTGATTTTTTAACTCAGGAATATAATGCGGGTTTGGTAAAAAACGAACATCCATCACAATATCCGCATCCATAGGTAATCCATGTTTAAAGCCAAAAGACACCATCTCTACACGGAACATTTTGTTCGCAGAAGATTCTTTAAAAAGTTTAATTAACTTTTCTCTAAGTTCTCTTGGCGTTAAATCTGAAGTATCAATGACCACCTGAGCTTGATTGCGAATACGACTGAGTAATTCTCGTTCTTTCTTGATTCCTTCTATCGTTCGTCTATTATAAGCTAAAGGGTGCGAACGTCTGGATTCTTTATAACGATTAATTAATTCTTTATCATCACAATCTAAAAAAACAATACGTTTGACAATAAATGGTGTGTCTTCAATTTGATCTAATGATGCTTTCATTTGAGTGAAAAAATCACGCATTCGAAGATCCATAACTAAGGCAATTTTATCGAATTGTCCAGATTTACGGGTGATTTCCCAAAACTTTGGCAATAATTCAGGTGGCATATTATCAATACAATAGTATCCCATATCCTCAAAACTTTGCATGGCGACGGTTTTACCTGCACCACTCATTCCTGTAATAATGACTACTTCTATATGATCTGTCATTTTAATCTCCCCATATATATAAATTGAATGCAAGGAATGGGTAACACTCGAAAATGAGACTACACATTCAGAATTTCATTCACAGTTTTTTCTAGTTCAATCATCTTATTATCTACTTCAAATTTAGGTCCATCTACAGCAGATAGATAAAACTTAATCTTCGGTTCTGTTCCCGAAGGTCTAACCGCGATCCAGCTTCCATCATGCATACTGAACTTTAGAACGTTTGATTTTGGTAAGTCGATTGTTTCTTGAATACCATCTTCAAAAATTCGTTGGCTCGACTGAAAATCTTCTACATAAGTGACTTTAGATTCTCCAAATTTTTTTGGCGAATTGTCTCTTAGATTAGTCATGATTTGATTAATTTTATCCTGACCTTTTTTACCTTCAAGTGTTACGGATAAGACCTTTTCTTGGAAATGACCATAACGGTGATATAGATCTAGTAATGCATCAACCAATGTATAGTTCTTTAATTTGTATGATAAAGCAATTTCTGAAAGTAAGACGGTTGCTTGAATCGCATCCTTATCTCTCACAAATGGACGAGTGAGGTAACCATAACTTTCTTCAAACCCAAACATAAAAACGGTATCCATTGAGTCTTCGTAAGTTTCGATGCGTTCAGCAATAAATTTAAAACCAGTTAAGACGTTTTCTACACGAGCACCATATTGGTTAGCAATACGTGTTGGTAGATCTGAAGATACAATTGATTTAATAATTAGTGGATATTTTGGTAATAGTCCATTTTCAAATTGCGTTTTTAAAATATATTCAGTCATCAAACTAGCAATCTGGTTACCCGTTAAAATCGTATATTCACCAGGTATCGTTTTCACTGCTACACCTAAGCGGTCAGCGTCTGGATCAGTTGCTATAATAATATCGGCATCTTCTTCAATACCTACTTTAATTGCTTCATCAAAAGCTTCACGTTCTTCCGGGTTTGGTGCTTTCACTGTTGAAAAGTCTGGATCCGGTTCTGACTGGCTCGGGACATCATAAACTCTTTGGAACCCAGCATTATACAACGCTTTTTTGGCTAGTTTTTGGCCTGTACCATGCAGTGGTGTATAAACAATTTTTAATTCTGTTGCATTATCTTCAATTAATTTTGGATTAAGCGATACTGAACGCATCATACCAAGGTAGCCTTTATCAACTTTTCCACCAATAAACTTAAGTAGACCTTTTTCTTTTAAGTCCCTCTGGTCACCGACTTTTACTTCGAAAGGATGCGCCACTTGTTTAACGTAACGAGTTAATTCATCTGCTTTTTCTGGTAAGAATTGTGCACCATCTTCATTGTAAACTTTATATCCGTTATATTCTGGTGGATTATGGCTTGCTGTAATCATGATTCCAGCAATAGCTTTTAGATAACGTATGCCAAAAGAGACCTCCGGCGTTGGACGTAAGTCATCAAAAACAAAAGTTTTAATCCCGTGATGTCCCAAAGTTTTTGCTGCCTCTAGTGCGAATTCTTTTGAATAATGTCTTGAATCATAGCCAATAACGACACCGCGTTCTTTAGCCTCTTCATCATTAGCAAGTAAGAATTGAGCTAAACCTTCAGTTGCTTGACGGATCGTATAAATATTCATACGATTTGTCCCAGCTCCAACCTTACCACGCATCCCAGCTGTTCCAAATTCTAAAGATTTATAAAAAGCATCTTCCAATTGCTCAGGATCAGTTTCTAGGTCAGTTAAATCTTCTTTTATGAGTTCATTTAGTGAGTTATTATTTTTCCATAATTGGTAAGTTTCTTTCCAGCTCATTGACAATCCTCCATATAACATGTGATTTTATTGTATATCATTTTAATTATATCACGAATTAACGGTAATGATAGTCCTTAGCGTATTTCGGACAGCACACTTTCTGATTTTTATCCATTATATATTTTTTAAAAATATATTTAGTAAATACTCTAGTCTTTTTAATGCAAAAAATCGTCAAACTTAGATTGATTGAAAGTTCAATTTACTAAAATATCATACTCAATATTTTAAAGATTGACTACTATCTAAGTTTGACGGTTTTAATTATTAATTTGAACTTTCTAACAAGGTTACAGTCATTAATTTGCTTCTGCAACTAAAGTTTCTTTTAATGATTCAACATAGTTGAAAGCAGCATTTCCTGCAATTGAGCCATCACCAACAGCTGTTGCCACTTGTCGAAGAACGGTCTTTCTTACGTCACCGATTGCAAAAATCCCTTTCACAGGTGTTTCCATATTTTCGTCGGTAATAATCCAACCTGCATCATCTGTAATATTCAGTGGCTCAAAGACTTCTGTATTTGGAATTAAGCCAATATAGATAAAAGCTCCATCTGTTGCAAAGTCTGTGACTTCACCCGTATTTACGTTACGAAGCTTCAAGTTTTCAACTTTATTGTCGCCTTCGATACGATCGACAACTGTATCCCAAATAAAATCAACTTTATCATTATTGAAAGCACGGTCTTGTAGAATCTTTTGGGCACGTAAAGCATCACGGCGGTGAATAATCGTTACTTTATCAGCGAACTGAGTTAGGTATGTCCCTTCTTCAACTGCTGAATCACCTCCACCAACAACGACAATTTCTCTATCTTTAAAGAATGCACCATCACACACCGCACAGTAAGAGACGCCTTTACCTTTTAAGTCACTCTCACCAGGTACACCAAGTTCTTTGTGCTCTGCACCTGTTGCAATAATAATGGCACGGGCATAATATGTTTTATCTCCAGCTCTGACTTCTTTGTATAAGTCATGGTCAATGACTTCATCAATATTGCCATATTTATATTCGGCACCGAACTGAAGAGCACCTTCGTACATTTTGGCTGCTAAGTCAGGACCTGTGATCGTTTTAAATCCTGAATAGTTTTCAATTTCTGCTGTATTAATTAACTGACCCCCTGGCGCACCGCGCTCTAAGATTAATGTAGTCAAGTTAGCTCTTGATGCGTATAATGCAGCAGTCATTCCACCAGGGCCTGCACCAATAACAAGAACATCGTAAATTGTTTCTGGTTGTGTCATTTCGTTATCGACTCCTTTATCCGTATTAAAAATCAGTATTCATCCCGTCAATCATTTCGACCATCTCTTCCGCTTCCTTCCGGTAAGGATTGTCATTAATATTTCGTTTGTCAAGCAGTTGGATAAAGATATCTAAATATTCCTTCGCCTTTGTAAAACTTTTAAGGTAGGAACAATTCACTGCCTGGAAATAATAAAGATCAGGTTGTAATTGATGAGACTCTTCTATCAACCGTTCTAACTCGTCGTATGAATCTTCAAAACGACCGGCATGTTGATAAATTAATACCAATTGTACACGACCATAATAGGCTTCGTTCTCATGACGTGACAAACTAATGCCTCGTTTAAAGTACTTAATACCTTTATCGATGTTGTTATCATGATACGCCTTAAATGCTCGTTCATAGTAAAAAGTTGCGGACGGATCAACATTGATCACTTTATTTTCATTGGTTGACATCGTTCTCACCTACCTTTCATCACTTTCATTATTAAATTTTTACTAGACATTATTTTATTATATAACACTTACTATTTGTAAGCAAGTTTCAGAATAGTCAAGTAAATCTTACTCTACTTCTGACTTACCTTTCCGGTTCATTAATTCGCTAATAGCATGTTCGACGCTAACACCTTCATAAAGCACATGATAAATAGCCATAGTTATAGGCATATCCACTTGCAACTCTTTAGCTAATTGAGCCGCTGCTCTAGTAGTATAAACCCCTTCCACAACCATGCCGATTTTCTCTAACGTTTCATCCAGGGTATAGCCAGAGCCAATGTAATGACCAGCTTGAAAGTTTCTCGAGTGTGTACTAGCACAGGTAACAATCAAATCCCCAACACCGCTTAAGCCTAAGAATGTAATTGGGTTAGCATTTATTTTTTCGCCAAATCGAGTAATTTCAGCTAATCCTCTAGTTATTAAGGCCGCTTTCGCATTATCGCCATACCCATAGCCGGATAAAATACCTGAGCCAAGCGCGATAATGTTTTTTAGGGCAGCACCAATTTCTACACCGATAATATCCGGATTTGTGTACACTCGGAAATAGTCATTAATAAATAATTGCTGTACAAACTTGGCTAACTTTTCATTTTCTGAAGCAGAGGTGATTGAAGTTAAATCTTGCTTAACCACTTCTTCAGCATGACTTGGTCCTGATAATGCCACAATACCTTCAGTTTTATCTTCAGGTAATTCTTCTTTTAGAATTTCAGAAATCCTTAAATGCGTATCAATTTCCAAACCTTTTGCAGCATGAATGATTATCTTTTTCTCTGTCATATACTGGGAAATCTGCTTCGCAACGGATCTGACAGCACCAGTTGGAACAACAAATAGAAGTATCTTCGCGTGTTCAATAGCTTTCTCAAGGTTATTGGTCGCTTTTAACTCAGAGGGTAACGTGGTCTCTGGTAAATATTTTTTATTCGTATGATCTTGATTAATCTCAGCGACTTGTTCATCATTACGAGACCATAGAAGAACATCATGCTTATTTTCAACTAATACGGTAGCTAGTGCTGTCCCCCATGATCCTGCTCCGACTACTGTTACTTTCTGATTCAATACACTCAACCTTTCGCGTTGTAATAATTTTCTTTTTGTTTTTCAAATTCTAGATCAGGATAGATCCCTTCACTGTAATAGGGTGGTGTTGGATAGCTGTAGAATCGTCGGTAAATAATGATCCCAATTCCAACAAGTACTAAAACAGCTGACAGGGCCTGGCTGACGCGGATAGACCCGATATATAAACTATCTGTTCGTAACCCTTCAATAAAGAAACGCCCAATACCGTACCAAATTAAATATAAACTAATCACTTCACCACGTAATAACAACTTCGCTTTGCGTGTTAACATAAACAACACAATAAAGCCAGTTAGTGTTACCAGTGATTCATATAAGAAAGTCGGGTGGTAATAGGTTCCGTTAATATGCATTCCTTTAATAATAAATTCTGGTAAAAATAAATTTTCTAAAAAGGCTCTTGATACTTCGCCACCATGAGCTTCTTGGTTCACAAAGTTACCCCAACGCCCAATGGACTGTGCAAGCATTAAGTTTGGTGTAATAATATCAACAAGTAACCAGAAATCAATCTCTCTTTTTTCAACAAACCATATAATAGTAAAAAATCCAGCGATAATTCCACCGTAAATAGCCAGTCCGCCTTCCCAAACTGAAAGGATCGATAGTGGATTCTGTAAATAGTAATCGAGTTCAAAAATGACATAGTACAATCTTGCTCCTAAGATACCGAATGGAATAATCCAAAATGCTAAATCAATAATGATATCTTTTTCAAACCCTAAGCGATCTGCTTCTCTTGAGCTTAAGACAACAGCTAATAACATCGCTGAAGCAATAATAATCCCGTACCACGCAACAGATAATGGTCCTATCTCAAATGCGACAGGATCAATTTGTCCTAGTAAAACATTCATATTTATTTATTCTTCTCCTTTTGAATTAAACACTAAATATCTTGAGAGTTTTGTTCAATTAATTTTGTTAAGTTGTTTTCGAAAGTCTCGGTTGCATCATACCCCATGTTTTTCGCACGCATATTCATTGCAGCGAGTTCAATAATGATAGATAAATTACGTCCAACACGTACCGGTATCGAAATTTTTGGCACATCAACATTAAAGAACTTTATACTTTCGATATTATTTCCGATGCGATCGTATCTGCGGTTCTTATCCCAATGTTCTAAATTGATAACCAGATCAACCGTCTTACGTGGTCGAATGGCACCAACACCAAATAAGTTAACAATATCAATAATCCCTAATCCTCTAATTTCAATTAGGTTCCTTAAAATCTCTGGCGGCTCACCTATAATACGACTCTCATCGAGCATATATAAATCTACTCGGTCATCAGCCACTAAGCGGTGTCCACGTTTTACTAATTCTAGGGCGGTTTCAGATTTTCCGATACCAGAATCCCCAATAATTAATGTTCCCATACCATAGACATCAACAAGAACGCCATGTTGTGACTTTCGATCTGCTAATTTTTCTTCTAAGAAGTTTGTCATGTTTGACATGATACGTGTCGTAGGTTTAGACGAACTAAGTATTGGAATTTCTTTTTTTTGAGTTACCTCTATTAATTCCTTAGGTGGTTCTAAGCCTCGAGATATTAAGAAGCATGGTGTTTCGCTAGTTGATAATTTTTTACAAATAATTTTGCGTTCTTCTGGAGACATTCTATCCATAAATGAGATTTCTGTTCGTCCTAAAATCTGCACACGATCACTCGAATAATAATTAAAATAACCCGTCAATTCTAAAGCAGGTCTTGATACATCTGTTAATTTAATGGGACGATCTAAAAAATCTTCACCTTGGATAATGGTTGCCGTATTGATACCCTCTACCAATTCGGCTACTGTGACGTATTGCGTCATGAGATTCCCTCCATATTTTAAAAGTCATTCAGTCTTTTTAATCTTACCATATCTATAGGCTATTTACATTGCTTTGGTACTGATTTTCAAATTCCTTAATAGGTTTCGTTTTTTAACAACACAAATGTCACAATGGTTAAATCAAATATATTTCAATAAACACTACATAAATAAAAACCTCTCTATGATGCCTAGAGAGGTTTGGTTAAGTTAATTAGATTGATTGGCTTGCAAACATGGAGTTTACAAATGACATAATCAGTGAAATTAAGAAAGCCAATCCAAATGAACTGATACTAAAGCCAGATACTAACGCTGACGTTAAATAAAGCATCAATGCGTTGATTATAAAATAGAAAATTCCCAATGATAAAATGGTTAATGGTAAAGATAGTAAAACAAGAATAGGTTTTACCAAAACATTCAAAGCCCCTAAGATTAATGCTGCTAACACAGCAGTTAGTACTGATTCGATCATAAAACCACTAAAGAATCCGGCAAAAGCTAAAAACATCACACTATTAATTAAGATGGTTTGCCACCATTTCATTAAAAATCACTCCAGTCGTCTTCATCAATTTCAACAACATCTTCGGCATCTTTGCGATCTCTTTTATCATTGCCGAAAATATTTTGAAACTTAGTATTTGCTTCTTTACGACGTCGTTCCCTTGTTACTTTAGCGGGCTCTTCAGGCATTACAAATGCTAATATCCCATAAATTAATATAAAAGTACCCATTGATCCAAAAGCTGCCACAATAAAAATCACTCGCACTAAGACTGGATCAACGTCTAAATATTCTGCGATTCCACCTAGCACACCAGCTAAAATGACATTGTCTTTAGACTTGCGTATTTTTTTCATAACTCTTCACTTCTTTCTTCATTCATATCTTATATTAACAATAAATTAGATGAACATAAACATCTTAGACTCATAAAGCATTATTACTTCATTACAACATACGATTCTTTTATCTTAGCCATCAGTAACATCAGTCAGGATGGTCCAAAATGTTTATGCCCATCTTTAATTATTATTTTGTGTCTTTAAGTAAAATGTTTCCGCGAGCTGTTTTTGCTTTAACTCGTATAGCATCTCCTTTTTCATCTCTTGCATATTGAACATCTGTTAATTCATCATTTTCTTTTACAATAGTCGTATCAGTTAAGCGACTATATACTTTTCCAAAGGTTGTTTTGCCCTCAACCTCAAGGTCACGCGATGCTGGTAGTGATACTTTCACATCACCATTCACTGTGGTACCTTCAAATTGCACCATTTCATTACTTGTTAACGTTGCTCTGATTTGTCCATTTGTAGATGAAACTGAAGAGCTGATAATATCACCTTGAAGTGTGATTTCACCATTCACAGTATTGATAATCAAGTCTTGAAGATCAACATTTCTTAACGTACTGTTTGTTGATGAACCTTTCACTTCCGCCATAGTCGCTTTTACCGAATCAAAAGTTACTCCTCCATTTACGACTTTAACAAGAAGATCATTTAATTTAAGATCTTTTAACTCGATATCGCCATTCAAAACATTCAGTGACAAATAATCATATGTGTCTCTTGGTAATTGAATATGAAGGTCTACTTTCACACGTTTATTTGGAATTTGGAAAACTAAACGATCCTCATCCACTTTGTATTCCATGCGGTCATTTAGCGCTTCTTCTAAAGGCTTATCGAATTTACCATACATCGTTACATCAGCTTGAATTTCAATCGATTCAACATCAGCTGATTCAATAGCCACTAAACCATTTGCATTTTTGATATCTAAAATCGTTGGTTTATAGTCTTCAACAGTCCATTTCGTTTCGAATGTTTGAGAAGCAATTGTTGGCACTTTAAATTCTTGTTTCTTCCATTCAAAATTATTTAAGAACGCTTTAGATGAATCAACAACATCTTTAAACACGCGATTAACTTCTTTTCCTGTTTGGTTCACTTTATCACTTGCTTCTTGTTTCCAATCATCTGAGAACTGGAATTGAGCTTTTAAGTCATCCTTGTAGTTGTGTTTATTAGCATTTGTTTCTTTTTTATATGCTTTAAGACATTCATTATATGCTTTTGATTTTTCTGTAAGATCTTCATTTAATTTGTGTACACGGTTAAGAATAACTTCCTTCTGTCGTTTTGCCTCAGCTAGATCTTGTTCTTTTTCTTTAATTTCACGATCAACCATCTTCACTTCGTCCCTATGATCCACTTCGTCCATTTCTTTGATGAGACGACGTTCTTCGTTTAAGGTTTCAATATCTAAATGTAATTGATTAATAGCTAACTGATTTAGTTTTTCGTTTTGATTTTCTATTTGTTCCTCAAGTTTTATAATATCCGCTGTAAGCTCATCCATCTCTTCTTCCAGAACAATTGATTCAATAGTTGGCGCTTCTTCAATGGTGGTTTCTTTTTTAGGTTCCATCATGCTTTTAAAATAATCAACGGCATTGTTTTTAAGTTTCACCGCCTCTTGACCAAAGTCTCGGTGACTAGTTTGTTTGTTTTCTTTGTTCGCTAGACCTTCGATTAAGTCTAATCCTTCTTCAGTCGTTAAGATTCCTTTTTTAACTAATTCTATAATCCGTTCTCTTTCATTCATTTTTAATGCCCTCCTATGAGCTCGATTCGTACAATCGTCTTATTTAACTATATTATCTTATAAATTAAAGAACATGTCATAGGTCTTTTGACTGATATCTGGGTGTTGGTTATATTTCGCTTTTATCTTATCTAGTTATTAATGATTTATAAATTAAAAACTCCAGAAGGTTTGGTTACTTGGACTGTACTTTCACAGTGTTGGTAGCTTTCGCTTCTAGAGTTCTTTTTCATATTTATTAATTTACAGTTGCTTTCATGCGTTTACGGTCACGCTCTAGGATTGGTTTTAGGTATTGTCCAGTATAACTGTTTTCTAGTTCAGCGATTTCTTCTGGCGTTCCTGTTCCAATGAGTGTTCCCCCGCCATCTCCACCTTCTGGTCCTAAGTCAATCACATAATCAGCAACTTTAATAACATCTAAATTGTGTTCAATAATGACGATCGTGTTGCCTGCATCAACTAATCGTTGAAGAACTTTTAGTAACTTAGCGATATCATGCGAGTGAAGTCCAGTTGTTGGCTCGTCAAGAATATAACAGTTGTGTCCACTTTGACGTTTTTGCAATTCACTGGCTAATTTCATACGTTGTGCTTCCCCACCGGATAATGAAGGAGCTGGTTGTCCAAGTGTGATGTAACCAAGACCTACGTCAATGATGGTATCTAATTTGCGTTTGATTTTTGGAATTGAATCAAAAAATTCCGCCGCTTCTTCCACGTTCATTTCTAAAACATCAGCAATAGACTTGCCTTTATATTTCACTTCTAATGTTTCTGAGTTATAACGTTTCCCTTTACACACTTCACATGGAACATAAACGTCTGGTAAGAAGTGCATTTCAATAGTTATGATTCCATCACCTTTACATGCTTCACAGCGGCCACCTTTGACGTTAAAGCTGAAACGACCTTTTTTGTAACCCCGAACTTTCGCTTCATTCGTACTTGCAAACAAGTCACGAATATCATCGAAAACACTTGTGTAGGTTGCTGGGTTACTTCGTGGCGTACGACCAATTGGTGATTGATCAATATCTACCACTTTATCTAAACTTTCATAACCTTCAACACTCTTATGTTTACCTGGTCGCTCTTTTGAACGCCCAACTTCACGTGCTAATACTTTTTTCAGTACTTCGTTAACTAATGATGACTTCCCAGATCCTGACACACCGGTGACTAACGTTAAACAACCGAGGGGCACATCAACATCCACATCTTTCAAGTTGTTCTCAGCAGCCCCTTTAATTTGGATGTATCCTTTATCCTTCTGGCGTCTTTCTTCTGGAATTGGAATAAATTTATTACCCGATAGGTATTGGCCAGTAATCGATTCTTCCATTTGCGCAACTTTTTCTGGTACATCGTTAGCGATAATTTCGCCACCTGCTTGTCCTGCTCCTGGACCAATATCAATTAAACGGTCTGCTGCAAGCATGGTGTCTTCGTCGTGTTCAACGACAATTAATGTGTTGCCTAGGTCTCGCATATTTTTCAGTGAGTCGATGAGTCGATTATTATCACGTTGGTGTAAACCTATGGAAGGCTCATCAAGGATATATAAAACTCCAGATAAATTTGACCCAATCTGTGTTGCAAGTCGAATACGTTGTGCTTCTCCACCGGATAATGTTCCGGCATTACGAGCTAAGGTTAGATAATTCAATCCAACGTTTCGTAAGAAAGTTAAACGATCACAGATTTCTTTTTTAATCGGTTTAGCAATTTGTTGGTCTTGTTCTTGTAATTCTAAGTCATTGAAGAATTTTAAAGCATTTTCAATTGAAAAACGAGACACATCACCGATATCATAGCCGTCAACTTTAACACTGAGTGCACTTTCGTTTAGACGTTTACCGTGACAAGCTGGACAAGTTAGTTCAGTCATATATTCACTCATCGCACGTCTGGTGTAATTACTGGTTGTTTCGAAGTAACGTCTCGATACGTTGTTCACAACACCTTCAAAAGCAATATCTGTATTGCGAATAGTTCCACGCATATTTTTATATGTGAAATGGAATTCTTTACCGTCAGATCCATAAAGCACTAGGTCCTTATCCTTTTGTGGTAAGTCTTTAAACGGCGTATTCATATCTACACCAAATGCCTCACATGCTTGTTTTAACATAGTTGGATAGTAATCAGAACTGATTGGCTGCCATGGTGCCATTGCTCCTTCTTCTAATGTAAGGGTTGGATCTGGAATGACTAATTCTAAATCGACTTTTAGTTTTGTGCCAATACCGTCACATTCCTTACAAGATCCAAATGGAGCATTAAATGAGAATAATCGCGGTTCTAAGTCAGGGACTGTAAATCCACAATACGGACAAGTATGATTTTCGCTAAATACGATCTCTTCTCCATCAATCACATCAATCGTCGCATAGCCTTCACCTAGGGATAAAGCTGTTTCTAATGAATCAAACAAACGTGAACGGATACCGTCTTTTACTACAATACGATCAATAATGACATTAATGCTGTGTTTTTTATTTTTTTCCAATTCAATGTCTTCAGAAATGTCATACATTTCACCATCAACTTGAACACGAACGTAACCATCTGATTTAATCTTTTCGAGAACTTTTTTATGCTGTCCTTTTTTCTCTTTGACGATGGGTGCTAACACCTGTAGACGAGTGCGATCTGGCAGTTCCAAAATCTGATCTACCATTTGTTCAATCGACTGACTCGTGATCGGATGACCATCGTTTGGGCAAATCGGCACACCGATTCGAGCGTACATTAATCTTAAATAGTCATTAATCTCTGTAACAGTCCCCACTGTTGATCTTGGGTTATTGTTAGTTGTTTTTTGATCGATTGAAATAGCTGGACTTAATCCATCAATGCTATCGACGTCAGGCTTATCCATTTGACCTAAGAATTGTCGTGCGTAAGCAGATAATGACTCAACGTAACGCCTTTGGCCTTCAGCATATAACGTATCGAATGCTAAGGAACTTTTTCCTGAACCAGATAATCCTGTCACAACAACAAACTCATCTCTAGGAATTGTTACATCAATATTTTTTAAGTTATGTGACCGAGCTCCACGAACAATGATTTCTTCGTTAGCCATTATTTCATCTCCTTGAATGATCCATACGAAAAAGGGCTGATTATAAGAGCCCTTTATTATGAAATTTATACATTTTACTTTATAATGATTATTTTTTAGTTCTACTAATTATAACACATTTGTCAAGTAAAAGGAACGTACGTTCTATCCTGTCTTGGAATAATGAGCAATCATCTCATCGGAGATCGTTTGTAGTTTTTCTTGGTTTGTAAATTCACCGCGTAATAAATCAGGTAGTATCTCTTCTAAGAAATATTTAACTGATTCTAGTTCTTGAAAGCGTAAGATGGTAGATAGTGACTCACGATAAATTTCAGTAAATAGATCTTCCGGGTTTCCTTTTTGAATTTCACCAAAAGATTCATATAATAAATCAATTTTATCTGCTACAGATAATATCTTACCTTCTAATGTATCATCTTTGCCTTCCTCGAATCGTGCTTTATAGGCTTCTTGGAATCGTTCAGGTATTTCTTCCTCAATAAAATGCAGTGTCATTGATTCTTCAACTGACGCTAAGCTTTCTCTTAATTTTGGATCAGCATATTTTACTGGCGTTTTAATATCACCGATAAAAATTTCAGTATAATCATGATTTAGTGCTTTTTCATATAATAGTTTCCAATCAATTTGATTACCTTCTTGCTCCTCAACTGTACCTAAAAATTGTGCGATTTTGGTTACTTTGAATGAGTGCTCTGCCACTGAGTGTTCTTCAAACTTGAATTTACCCGGGCACCTATAAATCTTTTCTAAATCTGTTAAACTTTTAAAATAAGCGTGCATTCCCATTCATCTCACTACTTTCTATCTAAATTTTTAATATATTACCAATATTTTTTACTTTTTTCAAATATCTTCGTTTAATTAAGAAACTAAAGGATGATTAAAAAACAGGACTACATGTTGTAATCCTGTTTCTGTAATATGGGGGCTATTTAATCATCTAAGTCTTCGAATCCTTCAATATCAGCATAATCATGGCTGATGTTGAGTTCTTTAATAACACCAGTGTCGTAATAAATAATCCACTCAGCAATATTTGTGACATAATCCCCAATACGTTCAATTGAACCACCAACTAAAGTATAATCAGTAGCTCCATATACTATTTCAGGGTCTCCCATCATACGTTCAATACTACGACTTTTAAGTTGATTAGTTAATTCATCAATTTCTTCGTCTTTCATTGCAACTTCTAGTGCTTTATCTGCATCAAAGTCAACGAAAGCATCTAAAACATCATGAACCATAGCTTTAATCTTTTCACCTGCTGTAGCAATTAAGCCTTCAAGCTCTTTACTACGCTTAGTCCCTTTAACACGAATCGTTGATTTAGCAATACTTACTGCGTGGTCCCCCATGCGTTCTAAGTCAGCTGAAGCTTTTAAGAATGCAATAATTCGTCGTAGATCTGCCGTTACTGGTTGTTGTAACGCAATCACTTCAATACACTTACGTTCTAATTCCACTTCTACTTGGTTAATGGTTTCATCATTATCAATCACTTCAATGGCTAAACGTTTATCATGGGTTACAAAAGCTTTAATTGATTTATAAATCGCTTCGTTAACTAATGTTCCAAGTTGCGAAAATGTGCGGTGGAGTTCTTTTAACTCTTTATCATATGCTTTTCTCATATTATCCCCTCTTTCAGACCCTATAACTAATAATTCTTATTGTAAAGCAAATTAACCGAAACGTCCTGAAATATAATTTTCCGTTCGTTCCTCGCTTGGATTTGTAAATAATTTTTTCGTCTTATCTTGTTCGATAATGCGCCCTTGGTAGAAAAATGCTGTACGATCTGATACACGGGATGCCTGCTGCATATTATGTGTAACCATTACAATCGTATATTTTTTCTTCAACTCATTAACTAAATCTTCAATCTTAGAAGTTGAAATTGGATCTAATGCACTGGTCGGTTCGTCCATCAATAATACTTCAGGTTCATTAGCAATCGCACGTGCAATACAAATACGTTGTTGCTGACCACCTGAAATAGATAAAGCATTTCGGCCTAAGTGATCTTTTACTTCATCCCAAATTGCCGCTTGTTTTAATGAGGTTTCAACAATTTCATCTAACTTACTACTATCTTTAATCCCATGTGTACGTGGTCCATAAGCTATATTATCATAAATACTTTTTGGAAATGGATTCGGATGCTGAAACACCATACCTACCCGTTTACGTAATACTGTTAAGTCAATACCTTTTTTGTAAATATCTTCTCCATCTAAAGTGATGTCACCTTCGATACGACAGTTGGGTACTAAATCATTCATTCGGTTCAGTGATTTAATTAATGTCGATTTCCCGCAACCAGACGGGCCAATAAAAGCTGTTACTTCGTTTTCATAAACATCCAAATCTACCGAGTGTAGAGCTTGGAAATCGCCATAGAACAGGTCCATATCTCTAACTTTAATTTTCATTTTTTTTTCAGACATTATTTGCCTCCTGCAGATAATTTTTTACTTACTAGTGTTGATACTCCGTTAAGAATTAATACGATAATTAATAACAACACGGCTGTTGCGTATGCTTCTTGAACATGCAATCCTTCACTGGAAAGTATATACATATGTACAGCCATTGTACGTCCAGAACTTGTTAGTGAAGTTGGTATGTTGGTTGAAGAACCAAGCGTGTAGATTAATGCTGCTGATTCTCCAATGACACGGCCAATTGCTAAGATTACACCAGATAAGATCCCAGGCATTGCTACAGGTAGAACAACTGTAAAAATCGTTCTTAACTTCCCTGCACCGAGTCCAAAACTCGCTTCTCGTAAATTTCTGGGAACACCAATTAAAGCTTCTTCTGTTGCACGAATAATTAAAGGTAAAATCATAATCGTTACCGTTAATATACCCGATATAAGAGAGAATGATAATCCTAGGAATGTGACGAAGAACAAAAATCCGAATAAACCATAAACAATCGAAGGTACAGCAGCTAGCATATCTGTTGCCATACTAATCGCTTTAACAACTGGATTTCCACGATCAGCATACTCTACTAAGTAAAACCCTGTAAAGACACCAATGGGCGTTGCAATACCTAAAGATCCACCAACTGTATATAATGTCGTTATAATCGCTGGCATCATTGACACGTTTTCAGTCGTGTAGTTCCAACTGAATTGATCTAATGTTAAAGCAGGGACACCGTTTATTAAAATAAAGCCAATGATAAATAACAACACTCCGAATGTAATAGTTGCAGCTAAATACACTGCGCCTCGAATGATGTGATGTGATTTCATTATTTATCATCTCCTCTATTTTTTAGAATTAAAAAGCCACCGTTAATGATAAAGATAAACACAAATAATACTACGGCAGTCGCAATCAATGCTTCTCGGTGTTCACCTGATGCGTAACCCATCTCTAAAACAATGTTAATCGTTAATGTACGCATACCATCCAGCAGTCCACCTGGCATAATCGGTTGATTACCTGCTACTAGTACAACCGCCATTGTCTCACCAATAGCCCGTCCAATTCCCAAAACAATACTTGATAATACGCCTGATTTAGCAGCTGGAACCACGACATTCATTACTGAACGCTCATGTGACGCGCCCATGGCTACAGATGCAGAGTAGTAAGTCTTTGGTACTGAACGAATAGCAGATTCAGAAAGCTCAATAATGGTCGGTAAAATCATAATGGCTAGAATTAAAATTGCAGCTAACATACTAAAGCCACGCCCACCGAAGTTTTCTCGAATCGCTGGTACAATTAAACGTAATGCAAAGAAGCCCATAACAATTGAGGGGATAGATGCCATTAATTTAATCGCAGGTTTTAAAAATTTATACAACCATTTCGGGCAAAAATGTGCCATGTAAACAGCTGTTAATACGCCAACAGGCACACCGATAACAGCCGCACCAATTGTTGCGTAGATAGATCCAGCAATCATTGGTAGGAGTCCATACATCGCTGGACTGTTTGATGGTCTCCATTCGGTACCAAATATAAAGTCGGTAAAACCATGTCTAAACATAATAGGAAGACCATTTGCGAAGATAAAATAAATAATTGTAACTAATGCAATAATGGACATTAATGCCGAAAACACAAAGACATATTGCATGATTTTCTCTTTAGAGTTATTCATTTTGTCATCCTTTCTATTGTCCATTGTTTGTAACCTGTTCCATTACCATCAAAAGGGCTCAGACATTTACTATCTAAGCCCTTGATACTTATTAACAGATTAAAATATTTTCTTTTCTATCTCTTATTGGAATGCATCCCATGAAGATACTTCGTCTAGATAGATTTGTTGTAATTGATCTAAAGTAATATCTTCTACTGGGTTATCTGGGTTAACGATAACAGCAATACCGTCAATAGCAATTGGCTGTACATCTTCCACTTGCTCAACCTCTTCATCAGATAATTCACGTGATGCCATACCAATATCAGCAGTATTATCAATTGCTGAAGTGACACCAGCACCTGAACCAGTTGAAGCAATGTCAAATGTAACGTCTGGGTTAATTTCGTTATATGCTTCAGTCAATAATTCCATTACTGGAGTTACTGAAGTTGAGCCGTTAATTTGAACTTGACCTGAAACGTCGCCGCCTTCGAATTCTGGAGCGTCAGCATCAATGGCTACTTCACCGTTTTCTTCGATTACAGCTTGCCCATCAGCAGATAAGATGAAATCTACGAAATCTTGAGCTGCGTCTGATAATTCAGATCCCCAAGCTAAGTTGAAGTTACGAGAAATTTCGTAGTCTCCTGATTGAATATTTTCTGCTGTTGGTTCTACTCCTTCAACTGATAAAGCTTTTACTTCATCGTTTAAAGAGCCCACTGAAATGTATCCCATGCCGTATAAGTCTTCTTGAACACCAGTAATTACTGAGCTTGTTCCGTTTTGGATTGTTAAAGCTTGAGATATTGTATCATTTCCGTCTTCATCTTCTAATCCAACAATTTCAACGAATGCAGAACGTGTCCCTGAACCATCTTCACGTGTTGAAGCATTAATTGCGCTTGAGTAATCAAAATCTCCAGCTGTATCTTCCCCACTATCAGCTGCTTCTTCAGTAGCACCATCATCTGTTGTGTCTTGAGTCGCTTCCTCATCACACGCTGCTAATAGTAAAGATAAACTAAGTACAGACATCCATTTCGTTGCTTTTTTAAAAGTCATTCGTAAAAAACTCCTTCAATTGATTTGTGATAGACAAGTTGTGTCTTCAAGTATTATAATACCCAACCAATGTATAATAATAACCAACTTTGTGTATGTTTTATGTAAACGAATGTAAAGGGAATGTAAATTTTAATGTCATTCAAATATTCATAGTCGTTTTAAGAGTGATCTTAAACCTTCTTTATCA
>DATGUS010000026.1:0-5023 GCA_035301245.1 Alloiococcus sp.
CAATAATCGCTTTGAAATCAATAATATCTGTAAGGAAAGCTAAAAGATTTTCTTCAAATAATTGATTAATTCCGAAAAAGGCAAGTCCCCCTAAAACAATATATAATGAAATATGCACAAGTATTGTAAAAGCTAAGCCAAGTAATTTACCAAAAAAGTGCTGTGTTGCGGTAATACTTGAGAGAATCACTTCCATCACACGGGATCCTTTTTCTGTAGCAATCTCTTCACAAATCATACCTGAGTAGAATGATATGAAGAAAAATAATAAAATCGTAACAATGTATGAAACACCTAACTGAAGTGGATCCACACCATCTTCCGCATCACCTTCTGCAGTGTCTTTAACCTCAATGTCAGATTCTTCCATCACTGCTGGTGTGTTTAATTGACCAAGTTCTGCTTCCGTTAATCCAATTTGAGTTGCGGCGTTGTCCCTTTGTACTTGACTAAGCACTTGATGGATAGCTGGTAGATGCGTAGATAACTCACCGTTATGATGGACCGTTGCACTGACTGGTGTTTCATTCGTATCGACAGTTACAAAACCTTGAATGTCATCATCATTATAGGCTTTTTCAGCTTCTTTAGCATTTGAATAATCGGTAGTCATTTCCAAAGGACTATCTTCATTGTTTAAAACAGAAAAATATTCTTCCATCGCTGGATCTTCTGAAACTAATGCTACAGTGGTTTGGTTTGTTTCATCTGAGTCCATATTGTCTTCGGACATGAAATACCCCACAAGACCCATAATAACCATAAATAGAATCGGGCCAAGGACCATTAAATAAAAGCCCCATGATTTAATATTTTTTAGAAAAACTTGTTTGGCTACTGTTAAGATTTGTTTCATTACTTATCCCCTGCCATTTCTTTAAAAATCTCATCGAGAGACGGTGGTTGTTGGCTGAACTGATAAATGTAACCATCTTTCGTCGCTAAATCGTACACTGCGTGACCCGCTTCTTCATTATCCAAGTACACGATACGGCTACGTTCTGGTTTTTCAACAATCTTCTTCACACCCGGAATATTATTTAACGCTTCTGTAGATACCGGTGCTTCTAAAAAGACTTTCGTACGTCCAAATTTTTGACGAATTTCAGCGAGGGTCCCGCCTAAAACTTGTTTGCCGTCTTTAAGCATGACAAGCGTATCACATAATTCCTCAACGTTATTCATATTATGACTAGAGAAAATGATACATGCCCCACGTTCAGCAGCTTCTTTAATACTTTCCTCAAGTAGACTTGCATTCACTGGATCTAATCCACTAAAAGGTTCATCTAAAATAATTAAATCTGGCTCATGGATCAGCGTCTGTATTAATTGAACTTTCTGCTGATTCCCTTTAGACAACTGATTAACTTTATCCTTACGAGAACCTTTAACATCAAACTTTTCCATCCAGTAATCAATTTTTTGTTCTATATCTTTCTTGCTTTTACCTTTTAATTCACCAAAAAATATCAGTTGATTTTCAATCGTTTGCTTTGGATAAAGCCCTCTTTCTTCTGGCAAATAACCTACTTGACCAAATAATTTTTTATGTAATCGTTCACCGTGCCATTTGGCATAACCTTCATCAGGAATTAATAAATCTAAAATCATACGAAAGGTAGTTGTTTTACCTGATCCGTTTTGCCCAATGAGGCCCATAATTTGACCTGGTTTAATATTAAATGACAAGCCTTCAACGGCCGTCACTTGATTAAATGTTTTTCTCAAATTTGATACTTCAAGCATCTTTATCACCTCTTTTTAAAGCTTACAGCAACTCTTTTTCATTTGCAATTTAAGATACCCTGCTCTAATCCTGTTTTAGTTAATTGTTAATTAAAACGAGTATCATTTAATTTCCTAAGAGTTCTCGACACTTCTTTTTCCCAACTTTTTACGAACTCGTAGTTCTTTAAAGAAAGATTTGAGTAACTGTTGACACTCTTCTTCCATAACCCCTGAAACAACCTCTACTTGATGATTCAACTCTTCTACTTGCAGTAAATTCATCAAGCTGCCTGCAGAACCACCTTTTGGATCTTTCGGTCCGTAATAAATGGTTTTTAATCTTGCTAAGACACAAGCACCACTACACATGACACAAGGTTCCAGCGTTACATATAAATCACAATCTTCCAATCGCCAATTATCTAAGTGTTCGTTAGCATCTTTAATCGCCATGATTTCGGCATGGGTGGTCGCATCATTAGAGGTTTCGCGTAAGTTATGTCCTCGTCCAATAATCTCACCGTTCTTAACAACTACTGCTCCAATTGGCACTTCATCTAAGTCGTACGCTTTTTTCGCTTCTTTAATCGCTTCACTCATAAAATAAGTATGTATTTCGGACACGTCATCACTTCCTTGTTTTAATTATAACGGATTTCAAAATGTTCCCAAAGCATGATAAAATAATAAAAATAGATTGGACTGAATTTTATGAACCATGAAGCTTTTACTGAATTATTTCCCAACGCTAACTTGGTAAATCAAAAAACTGAATCAACAAATGAATTATCACTCAATATCGACGGTCAGTGGTATGTTATTCCTAAAGAAACTTTGACAGAGAGAGAACAGGTTTTAATTAATTACTTAACTCAAACTCAAAAAGAACGGTCAGATTCTAAATGGGCACGTTATTTATTTAACAAGGACTCGAAGCCCGCGTGTACTGCTGATTATATTCGATTAATCCAATTAAAATTAAACGCCCCGAAGAAAGACATCGATTTGACTTATTGGTATGAAGCCATTAGTCATTTATTCACCGGAGTTTTGGATATCTTTTTTAAAGAAGAAGATCACTGTTATGTCGTGCAGCGTTTTTCAGCGGATAGTTTGTTAAGTATAAAAGAGTTTTCTAACTTACTACAGACGGTTGAAGATGACTATGCGATTAAAATTACAGCCTATGTCGGTTACTACTGGTCAACATCCCATGAAATCAATCGCTTATGGTTAGAAGAAATCGATCTTTTTCAATCTCAAGCTCATTATATTTTTAAGCCAGTAGTCTCTTTAGCTCATTTAGCTTTACCTTACTATACAGATAAAGGGCGCCATCATAGTCTAATTTTACATACACTTTATAAATACATTAAAGAACAACCAGAATGGTTAGAGATGATCCATGCACTTTGGGCGAACCAACGAAATTTAACCGAAGCTGCCAAGGCTCTCTATTTACACCGCAATACTCTACAGTATCGAATGACGAAATTTGAAGATCAAACACATTTAAGCTTAAAAGAAACAGATGATCTGGCTTTGGCTTATTTAATCACTTTAACGAAATAGAAAAACCGAGGACTGTAAAATTTAGAACAATCCTCGGTTTTATTTTTTTAATTAAAATAATTTTGAAGCTTTATTACTTTGTTTCTTTAAAAACTTCACAACATCATTAAACTTTTCTTCTACTTGGTCTTCTAAATCACTCGCAGTATCAAAAGTAGCTAAAAGGTTGTTTACACTAGAATCATCTAGTTTATCAATTGCTTTTAGTGCTTTTTTATTACCATCTAATTTGCTACGAACTAAATGTTTAGCACGTTGACGGTTAACTAGAGCTTTAGATTTTTCTTGAGCTTCTTCAGATGATAGCATATAAGCAAATACACCTAACCCAACAGCTACTGCAGCACCTATACCTAAGATAATCCCTTTATTTTCATCAAAGTTTGACATAATATCAGTCCTTTCGTATCTGATGTTACTATTTTAACACGAAACAATTTATTAAGCATTATGTTACACATCGCTAGTTTCAGTTTCTTTGGCTGTACGTTCTCTAACCTTCACAGTAATCTTGCTTTTAGTTGCTCCGACAGTAACTTTATCGCCTTCAATAATTTCTCCACTTAACAGAGCATCAGAAAGTTTATCTTCTATTAAAGTCTGCATCGCACGTCGAAGTGGTCTAGCTCCATATTCTGGATCATATCCTTCTTCAGCAATCACATCCACAGCGGCATGTGTGACTTTCAGATCAATATCTAAATCGCTCATACGATTAATTAACTGATCCGCTAATAAACGAGCAATCTCATGTAGATGTTCTTGCTCCAATGAATGGAATACAATGGTTTCGTCCAGACGGTTAATAAATTCTGGACGGAAGTTCTGTTTCAACTCATCAAGCATACGTTTACGCATTGCTTCATAGTCAAATTGAGTAGATGTCGCTCCGAAACCAACAGATTTCTCATCTCTCAATGCTGTTGCACCTAGGTTAGAGGTCATGATTAATACCGTATGCTTGAAGTCAACAACGCGACCTTTACCATCTGTTAACTGACCATCATCTAATACTTGTAAAAGCATATTGAATACATCAGGATGTGCTTTTTCAATCTCATCGAACAAGACAACCGAATAAGGATTGTTACGAATTTGTTCAGTGAGCTGACCACCTTCATCGTAACCCACATAACCAGGAGGTGAACCGCCTAAGCGACTGGTGGAATGTTTTTCCATAAATTCAGACATATCAATTCGAATGAGATCATTTTCAGAACCGAACAAAGTTTCAGCTACTGTCTTAGCTAATTCCGTCTTACCTACACCAGTAGGACCTAAGAAAATAAATGAACCAATTGGACGTTTTGGATCTTTTAAACCACTACGAGCACGACGAATTGCTTTAGAAACAGCTTTAACAGCTTCACTTTGCCCGATAACTCGTTCATGTAAGTTAGCTTCTAATTCCAATAAGCGTTGACTTTCTTCTAAAGCCATCTCTTGGACTGGAATACCTGTCCATTGAGCGACAACCTCTGCGATATCTTCACCTGTAACCACAGCATTCTTATCATTTTTCTCTTCTTGTTGTTCAATCATCAATCGTTGCACTTTGTTTTGTTGTTTCATTTCTTTCTTACGAATTTTAGCTGCTTCTTCAAATTGTTGATTTTGTATTAATTCATCTTTTTGCTTATACAACTCTTTTAGCTTTTCACTAGCTTCAGTAAGTGACGTTTCATTAGTGGATTGATCAATCTGAACTTTCGCTGCTGCT
>DATGUS010000027.1:0-4968 GCA_035301245.1 Alloiococcus sp.
ACTATCAGAATGAATTGTTAATAAACTTTCGCCTTTTTCAACTTCATCGCCGATTTTTTTATTTAAGACTATACCGACGCTCATATTAATATTATCTTCAACCTTTTTACGCCCTGCACCAAGTTCCATGGAAGCAATACCAACTTTATCAGCAATAATTTCTCCGATAACGCCGGATTCTTTCGCTGGTAAATCAATTTGGTATTTAGCTTGAGGTAGTTTAGATGTATCATCAACAATGGTTGGATCGCCACCTTGAACTTCAATCATTTCTTTCAGTTTCGCTAAAGCTTTACCCGACTGTATTGCTTCTTCTAATTTCGCTCGCGCTTGATCTAGATTTGTCGCTTGTTTTCCTAATACAACCATTTGTGAGCCTAACGTTAAGACTAACTCACTTAGGTCTTCAGGTCCTTCACCTTTAAGAATATCAATCGCTTCAGCAATTTCTAGAGCATTACCGATTGCTTTACCAAGTGGTTGTGACATATCTGATACAACAGCCATAGTTTTCCGACCGACATCTGAACCGATTTTTACCATGGTATGGGCTAATTTTTCAGCTTGTTCATCATCTTTCATAAATGCGCCTGATCCAACTTTAACATCTAAAACGATAGCATCATTCCCAGCAGCAATTTTCTTAGACATAATAGAAGCTGCAATTAATGGAATGGAGTCGACAGTTGCGGTTACGTCACGTAAAGCATACATCTTCTTATCTGCAGGTGTTAAGTTACCTGACTGACCAACGACAGAAATCTTGTGCTCATTCACATTGTTTACAAATTCTTCCGTAGTGAATTCGATATGGAATCCTGGGATAGATTCAAGTTTATCTAAAGTTCCACCTGTGTGACCTAGACCGCGTCCAGACATTTTAGCCACAGGAACTCCGACTGAAGCTACTAAGGGTGCTAAAATGATGGTTGTGGTATCTCCGACACCACCTGTTGAGTGTTTATCTACTTTAACACCATTGATTTTACTTAGATCAACTTGATCACCAGATTCGACAACAGCCATCGTTAAAGCTGAAGCTTCATCAATATCCATCCCTTTGAAATAAATAGCCATTAATAACGCTGACATTTGATACTCCGCTACAGTACCATCTATATAGTTATCAATAATCCATTTAATTTCATCGACGGTTAACTTTCCTCCGTCACGTTTCTTTTCAATTAGATCATACATTCTCATGAAAGTCACCTCTCTATGTGTTTCACTTCATTATTTTTAATATCATCAGGATGATTAAATGATCACTCTATTTTAAAATATAAACCATAATCATTCAATTAATCTAGTTTTGCCCTTGAATAATTTGGATACCTTTGCTGGCACCTAAACGAGTTGCACCATTTTCGATTAATCCTAAAGCATCTTCAGTTGTAGAAATTCCGTCCGATGCTTTTACACCCATATCCGGTCCGACAGTTTCTCTCATTAACTTAACATCTGCTTGAGTCGCACCACCTGTTGAGAATCCTGTAGACGTTTTTACATAGTCTGCGCCTGCTTCTTTAGCTAGTTCGCAAACCTTCACTTTTTCATCATCGGTAAGTAGAGCTGTTTCGATAATGACTTTAACAAGTGACTCATCTGCAGCATCTACTACTGCTTTAATATCTTTTAAAACATAATCATAGTCATTTGATTTCACTTTATCAATATTAATAACCATGTCTACTTCAACTGCACCCTTAGCTACTGCATTTTTCGTTTCAAAAGCTTTTAGTTCAGATGTGTTTGTTCCTAGTGGAAAACCAATAACTGTACATACTTTGACCTCTGAGTCTTTTAACTCTTCTGCTGCATATTCTACCCATGTTGGATTTAAACATACTGAAAAAAGTTGTGTTCTTTCGCTTCATCAATAATTTTTTCACTTGTTCTTTAGATGAGCCTGCTTTTAAAATTGTGTGATCGATATATATCTGTTCAGTTCAGTCATTAGTATTTTCTCCTAATAATTTATATCACAAATTTACCACACTATACCTATAATGTAAACGCTTTTGAAACAAGTTTCATTTATTGTGGAATTTATTTCATTGCAATAGACATGAAACACATCAATCCTTCTACAGAGTACTCTTATTCATGGTACATTTGTAAAAAAATCAATGTGTTTACCTTAATTATGCTTCTAATAATGATTTTGCTGTAATAGTATCGATAACAATTTCATTACATAACTTGGATTTGATAGCTGCATGGATCGCTTCAAATTTGTGAGCTCCTCCAGCAACCATAATAGAACGATCTTTTTGTTTTAATTCATCGAGGTGGATGCCAATTGTTCGACTATTAATATCTTCATTAGCCACTTTTCCATCTTCATTAAAGAAACGAGAACAAATATCTCCCACCGCATATTCTTTTAGATAGTCAATTTCTTTTGCTGTTAGGTAGTTTAATTGGAAAAGTAATGCTTCATCACGAACGGTACCAACTGTATAAATGGCAACATTCGCCCGTCTGCCTAAATCAATGACTTCTTTCGTATGCGTCTCGTTTTTTACCAGTTCTAGAATGTGTTTATTTTCAAAAATAACGGGTAAGTTAAGTAAAATGGGCTCCGTTTGAAATGCATTAGAAAAACCAAGTACGGTTTCAAATGAATATGTTTTGCGTAATGACTGGCTAACACCACCCTTTAATTGAACAACTTTTACATTTTTGAATTCATCTCTTGTCAAATGATTGGCAATATGATACAGCGTAGTTCCCCAACTGATACCAATAATATCGTTTTCAACGATGGTCTCGCCTAAATGTTCTGCTGCTCGTTTACCTAGCGCTGTAAGGATCGTTTCGTATGATTCATTAACGACATGAGCGACTTTTACCTCTTTTAATTGAAACTTGTCTTTTAATTTAAGTTCTAATTCTTCTTGTTCACTATTATAGTCGTTCACTTTAATGGTCACGATATTATTCGTCACCGCATCATCTAATAATCTAGAGACAGTCGCTCTAGAAATATCTAATAGTTTTGAAATATCTTTTTGACTATAATTCTTTTCATAGTACAATTTCGCAACTTCAATCATTTGTTGCACGCGACTTTTCTTCATTATAACCACTCACTCTTATTAATATATGAAGCATTTTTGTAAGCGTTCTTTCTTTCATTATTTAATTATAGCATATGAAACAACACTATTTTATATTTTGAATTAAATTGAAAAAATAAACATTTTACAATTATTTAATTAAAAACAATGGCATTGTCGTTTTAAAAACGATATAATAGACACATGAAAATTTTGATATTAGAAATCGGAGGATGATTATGAATCCATTAAGTTATTTATTTTTAATCATTGGATTAGGTTATTTATTAGGTAGTATTGATTTTTTCGGTATTAAATTCGGAAACTCTGCCATTATCGTCGTTGGTATGTTATTTGGCCACTTTGGTGCGGAATTACCTGAGATGGTTGGGACACTTGGTTTGGTCTTCTTCTTAGGAGCAGTTGGTCTGAAAGCTGGGAAGAATGTCGTTTATTTCCTGAAAAACAATGGTTTAAGCTTTTTACTTATTTCAATTATTGTTATCAGTTTGTCAGGGTTAATTTTTGCTTTCTTCTACCTAATATTTGATATTCCGTTTGATTTACTGATTGGTATTTTATCTGGTGCCATGACTTCGACATCTGCGCTAGCTGCAGCTCAAGAAGCCGGAGCTGGTCAATTAGCAGTTGTCGGTTACGGAATTGCTTATATTTATGGTGTTATCGGTGTTGTATTACTCGTTCAACTAATGCCTAAAATTTATAAAGTTAACCACAAAGAAGAAATTCAAAAGTTAACACCACCTAAAGAGTCAGTTGGTATGCCGAGCTTAGTGGGTTTCAAAACAATTGACCGTAATGGATTATTTATTTTCTTTACGACTTTACTCGTTGGTATGTTTATTGGATCAATCGCAATTCCTTTGCCTGGAGGAGCTTCTTTCAGTTTAGGTAACTCTGGTGGACCTCTTATCGTTGGTTTAGCAGTCGGACATATTAAACGTATCGGACGTTTAGACGTAAACGTACCTATTGATACATTAAATGTGTTCAGTAGTTTCGGTATTTCTCTTTTCTTAGCAAACTCTGGGGTCAACGCGGGAACAGGCCTAGTGGATATTTTAAGTGAACACGGATTTACAGTCATTATCGTTGGGGCAATCTTTACGACCGTAACGGCTTTAGTTGGATTTTTTGCTTCACATTATCTATTTAAAATTCCAATGTATGGTGCCCTTGGTTCTACAACTGGAGCAATGACTTCGGCGCCATCTTTAGGGGCTTTAATGGAAAGTGCTCAAACTGACTTAGTTGTCTCTTTCTATGCCGCTTGTCAACCAATTGCAACCATTTTACTTGTATTCCTACCGCAGATCCTTAATTTCTTGCGTTAACAATATAATATAATCTGATGGGATGACCTTTATAATCTAGTAGATACAGGCTAGGTTTTGAAGGTCATTTTTATATCTTAAAATCTTTTAAAACATAATCATTATTCGTTTACTTAATAACTGATTATGTTATTATTTGAAGAGTATATTTTTCATCAGGTTTTAGGAGTGTTACATATCATGGATAAATCATTTGATAAAATCAAATACATATTTTTAGGCATTACTGTAGGGATTTTTGTAGGTGTCGTTATTAGTGCCTTTCGTATCTCGGTTAGCTTCGTCTATTCTTACATGTTAACTGTTTATGAATTTTTAAGAACCACATCCAATCCACTTTGGTATGTTGCTTGGATTCTTGTCAGTTTAATTGCTGCCATCATTGTCATTTTACTTATTCAATCTGAACCAGATATTCAAGGCTCAGGAATTCAAGATATTGAGGGCCATATTCAAGGGTTAATCAAACTCGACTGGTTTTCAGTTTTATGGAAAAAATTTATCGGCGGTACATTATCTCTCGGTAGTGGTATGGCAATCGGTCGAGAAGG
>DATGUS010000028.1:0-5502 GCA_035301245.1 Alloiococcus sp.
ATCCATGGCTGGTAAATCGTCATGTATAAGCGAATACGTATGTATCATTTCTAAGGCACTTGCTGCAGGATATCCGTCTGTAACATCCGTATGGAATGCCTCTAAAGTCGCTAATAATAATAACGGACGCAAACGCTTTCCGTTGGCAAATAATGAATATAACATTGATTCTTCTAATTCAGTCTGATTATGGTGATCAATCAAAGTATGCATATAGTCTTCAAAGGGTTTTAACTGTTTTGTTTTAAATGAATTAAATTCCATAGTACCACCTACTATTCTTCAAGGTCATGTGGTTCTTCTAGACCATCTTCATTGACTATTTTAATAAGTAGATCATCCGCATCTTTCAGTTGTTGTTTTAATTTGCGACTAATTTTTACCCCTTCTTGAAACTGATCCAGGGCTTTTTCTAATGGGATGTCTCCTTCTTCAAGATGGGCGACGATAGTTTCTAATTCTTTTAGTGATTCTTCAAACGTCTTTTCTTGTTCAGCCATTTGGTTCGTCCTTTCTCGTAATCTTGTTTATCGTTGTTTCAATTTTTCCGTCATTCAAGTTAACAATAAGCGGTTTTGATTGATCAACGTCTTTAACACTTTTTACCAGTTGCTGGTCTTGCGTTGTATATGAATAACCGCGTCCTAGGGTTTCTAGTGGTGACAAATGATCAAGTGACTGGATTAGCTGATTGGTTTCATAGTGCTTTTGATTCTGATAGTTATGCATCGCTTGAAGCAATTGCTTAGTCCGTGTCTCTACATTTGTTTGGGTTTCTTTGACTAATAATTTCGGATTCACTCCAGCCAACTGGTTCTCTAACAACTGATAGGATTGATTTACCTGACTTATTTGATAGTTCATTTGATTAAATAGTTGATCTGTTAAATGATCAACATTTTGAATAAATCCTTCATAAAGCCGACTTGGTTGTCTAAAAATATATGACTGATTTAAGCGTTCAACCCGCTCTCGATTCGCATCAATGGTTCGTCTTAAGTGATAGCTGATTTGTCGTTCTATCTCTAGAATATCTCGCTTTATGTCACTTAACACTGGAACAGCTAATTCTGCCGCTGCTGTTGGTGTTGCCGCTCGAACATCCGCGACTAAATCAGATAAAGTGGTATCAGTTTCGTGTCCAACTGAAGAGATAATAGGTGTTCGTGCTTCAAATATTGTTCGAACAACTTCTTCATCGTTAAATGCCCACAAATCTTCAATCGAACCACCGCCTCGTCCAATAATAATCGTGTCAAAAGAGTTTGTTTCATCAGCTCGTTTGATATTTTTAACGATTGATGGAATGGCTGACTCTCCTTGAACATACGTTGGATAGAGAATAATTTCAGTAATCGGATAACGGCGTTTAATTGTTGAATAAATATCTCGAATAACCGCCCCGCTTTCACTGGTAATCACTGCAATTCGTTTTGGATATTTAATTAACTCTTGTTTGAATTTTTCATCAAATAATCCTTCTTTGAGTAAGGTCTCACGTGTTTGTTCAAGTGCTTGATATAAAGCACCTACACCATCGGGTTGAATTTCATCGACGATTATTTGATAGGTTCCTCGTTTAACATAGGTGGAGACACGACCTGTGACAAAAACACTCATCCCTTCTTCAATTTTAAATTTGATATTTCTTACGACATTTTGAAAAATGACTACCGGGATGACACTTTCTTCGTCTTTTAAACTAAAGTACATTGTTGTGTTGGCACGATTTCTTGCAGCATTCGAAACTTCACCTTTTAAATAGACCTTTTCTAGGTAGGGATCCTGGTCGAACTTACGCTTAATATACTGATTTAACTGCGAAACTGTTAAATATTTTGACTCCATTGCCTCTTCCCCCTCTCTGATAGAAAAGGGGCTGTGACTTGAGTCATAGCCCCTTTTCTCATTTGGTTGTATCAATTATTGCGTATTAGATTCATTGAGAACTGATTGAAGTACACCGTTTACGAATTTACCAGATTTATCATCATTAAATCGTTTCGTTAATTCAATCGCTTCATCTAAAACAACTCTTGGTGCCACGTCATTTTCACTATTTAATTCATAAACTGCTAATCTGAGGGCGATCAAGTTGGACGTTTCAATACGGTCAATCGAACGATTTTTTAGATGTTTACTGATTATCTGATCGATTGAGTCGCTATGATTACGAACACCAACAATCAAGTCTTGTAAAAATGCATAAGAATCATCGATAATGCGATTACTTTGATATTCTTTGGGCATATTCAAACGTAACAGTTCTTTGGCTGATGGTTTTTCTACTGTTTCAGGTTGGATGCCACTATATAGTGTCTGCATAATCGCATCTTCAGTACTTAACTCAAAACGACTGGCTAATAAAAAGAGTGCTTGAAAAGCTTTTTCACGAATAATACTTCTCGCTGATGCGCCATTACTCATCTTTCATTGCTCCATTTTTCTTTGATTTAATTTCTTTTTCAGGAACAATCGACATCACGTGAACATTTACTTCAGTTAATTGAATATCAGTCATTTGTAGCACTTGTTCGCGAACACGATTTTGAATTTCTAAAGCTACTTTAGGGACATTCACTCCAAATTTTAAATTACAATAAATATCGATGTTAATACCATCTTGTTCATAAGATAGCTGCACCCCATTTTTGTAGTATGATTGGCCTAGTAACTGTTTCATATCTGCTGAAAAACTACCTTTAAGAGCGTAAACGCCATCAACTTCGTTCGCTGCAATATTTGAAATAACTTCTAATACTTCTGGCGCTATTTCAATGTCACCAATTCGCGTATCTTGTTGTGTATTATAATTAATATTTTCCATTCGTTTAACCTCCTAGGTAATTAAGCACGTGAACTGTAAGAGCCATCTGCCGTATTGATAACTAATACATCACCTTTGTTAATGAACAATGGAACAGTAATCACAGCACCTGTTTCAAGTGTTGCTGGTTTAGATCCGCCACCTTGAGTATCTCCACTGATGTTTGGTGTTGTTTCGGTTACTTCTAATTCAACTTTGTTTGGTAAAGTTAATCCTATTATTTCTGATTCAAAGAAGGTCATTTCAACTTCCATATTTTCTTTTAAGAAACGTAATTCTTCTTCAATAATATCTTCAGCAACTTCAATTTGTTCATAAGTCTCCGTATTCATGAATGTGTACATACCACCATTATCATATAAATACTGCATTGGTTTAGATTCAATCATTGCCTGTTCAACTTTTTCTCCGGCTTTAAATGTATTTTCTTGCATTGCACCAGTACGTAAGTTTTTTAATTTAGACCGAACAAACGCTTGTCCTTTACCAGGTTTTACATGTTGGAATTCTATAATCTTCCATAAACCACCGTCAAATTGAATAGTCATTCCATTTTTGAATTCGTTAGTTGAAATCATTTATCTATCTCCTCTGTTCTATAAAATCACTAAGTCTTTACTTAATGTCATTAAGTTTTGGTTGCCGTCTTCTTTAATAACTAAATCATCTTCAATACGAACGCCACCAAGTCCTGGTACATAGATACCTGGTTCATTTGTAATAATCATGTTTTCTTTTAATGTTGTTTCAGAACGATGACTGACACCGGGTCCTTCATGAATTTCTAAACCAATACCGTGTCCGAGTGAGTGACCAAATTGATCACCGTATCCCGCTTCTGTAATGTGATCTCTGGCGATTTTATCTAACTCAGCACCTGTCATACCTGCTTTCGCAGCTTTTGTTACTTTTAGGTTCGCTTCTAAAACAATCTGATAAATATTTTTAAGCTCTTCACCTGGGTCACCTAAAGCAAAGGTGCGTGTCATATCTGACACATAGCCATTATAAATGCATCCGAAATCAATCGTAATCATATCGCCTTTTTCAATTTTTTTCTCGCTAGCCACACCATGAGGCATTGCTGAACGATGACCACTCGCTACAATTGTATCAAATGAAACACCTGAAGCCCCTTTATTTCGCATAAAGAAGTCCAGTTCATTCGCTACTTCAATTTCAGTCATGCCTTCTTTAACGTAACCTAAAATATGTTCATAAGCCTGTTCAGTGATTTCAATAGCTTTTTGAATGATTTGGATCTCTTCTTCATCTTTTATTAAACGAAGATCTTCGATAATACCTTCCTCCGGTACAAGCTCCGCCGATAATTTATCTCCAAGTGTTTCAAAAGTGCTATAAGTGACATGATTCTTCTCAAAACCCATTGTTTTTAGTTGATTATCTTTAATAATCTTTTCAACTTCACCGTATAAATCACCTTTATGTTCAACTATCGTCATGTGACCAGCTTGATCACCGGCTTGTTCTGTATATCTAAAGTCAGTAATGAAGTAAGCCTCATCTTGTGTAACTACACTTAAACCTGCCGAACCAGTAAAGTTAGAAATATATCTTAAATTATAAGCACTAGAAACCATTAAGGCATCTAATTTCTGTTCTTTTAAAGCTGCTTGAACTTTTGCTACTCTTGACATGTCATCATCCTTCTATCATCTTCTATTAAAGAAGATAAATTCTCACTCTTATATTATAGCAAAGGTTCACGTAAAAATAAATTGAATACAGTTTATCATTGAACGATTTAGGCCTTATCTTTAACTCTTACTTATGTATCAAATAAATTCCAGTGAGCCATTACTCATTTTAGTTCATTGTGTATTGTTTCGGGTTTATCACTGGAGAGTTTAGAAAAACCGAATCGTTTAATTATTGTAACGATTCGGTTCTCAACTAATTTATTTTTTTCAGGTTATTATTATGAACTTTAACTCTCATTTTCAGTATCAGCTATTTCTAATTCGTTACTTTTTGATTTAACAGATTCAGGAGTTGGCTTGATTTCTTTTGAAGTCTCTTTATGAGTTGAATCATCATTTATTTTATCTGAGGTAGCTTCGTTTTCATCATCCATATCAGACTCTAATACTTCTTCATCGTCTAATGAGTCATCTATAAGCTCTTCTTCATGCTCTTTTTCCGTTTTCTTTTCATCCGCGATAAAAACAAACATTTCTTTTGTAAACTGATAGTTGTTTTGAAGCACTGCCTTGAATTCAATCGTTTCATCGTCTAAAGCTTTTACTTTCACCGTTCCATGGTTAAACTCGTAGGTTGCTTTTGAGTGTTCAGTCAATTCTTGAGAAGTAAAATCGTTAAAAGACAGTTGTATCATTGATTTTGCAATATAATTATTTTTCAATAATTGTTGCTGTCTCGACTCATTTTTAATAATTAATCCTACACCTGTTAAAAAAAAGCTGATAAGCATTAAAAATACGATCGCAGAAATTAATAAGCTACCTGATTCATCACGAAGTTTCATTAGCATACCAACTATCTATCCAAATTCTAGCCTGATACTGTTCACCATTATTAAAGTTACCCGTCATAAGAAGCGATTGACCTTCATTTTTAAAAGAAACGGAACGAATATTCATAACCATTGGTTGCGTCCCGTTATTGACACGTCGGATAAAGTTCTGATTAACTTT
>DATGUS010000029.1:0-7701 GCA_035301245.1 Alloiococcus sp.
AATAACCAAAATCAAATTATGAAATTCATTCAAATAAATGAAATTCTTTATTAAGTAAAGGAGAATATAAATGCAAACCTATTTAAAAAAATTAATGAATCATGAAAATTTATCCATAGAAGAAACGGAAGAAGCTGTTAAGCTATGTTTCCAAGCTGATATAACTGATACAGAAATGGCAGCATTTTTGACAGCCCTGAAAGTAAAAGGCGAAACATCTGACGAAATGACAGGCATTGTAAATACAGTAAGATCATATTCAGAATATCAATCAATCAATCATGCTAACATTATGGACAACTGTGGAACAGGTGGCGACCAATCATACAGCTTTAATATAAGTACTACTGCTGCTTTTGTTATAGCTGGCGCAGGTGTGAAAATTGCAAAACACGGTAACCGGAGTATCTCAAGCAAAACAGGAAGCGCCGATTTACTTGAACATTTAGGAATCTCACTTGAATTTACCAAAGATGATGTTGATCACTTGCTTACAACTAATAATATTGCGTTTTTATTTGCTCCACATATTCATAAAAAGCTCAAAACATTCATTAAAACAAGAGCGGAATTAGGCTTACCAACTGTATTTAATTTAATTGGTCCATTAACTAATCCAATTGATCTACATTCACAATTATTAGGTGTCTACAGGCGTGATATGCTCATGCCTATTGCAAAAACACTTAAGAACTTAGGACGTGAACGCGCTGTCGTTATTAATGGAGCTGGTTTTATGGATGAAGCTTCACTAGCTGGTGAAAATAGCCTTGTCATACTCGAAAACGGGCATTTAACAGAAATGGTCCTTAGCCCAAGTGATGTTGGACTACCAACTTATCATAACGATGCAATTATAGGTGGCGATGCTAAAGATAATGCAGACATCCTTTATTCTGTTTTAAATAACGAGCCGAGCGCTTACTTAGATACTGTTTTGCTAAACGCAGGTCTTGCTTTATTCGCAAATGGCCATTCTAAAACGATTAAAGAAGGTATTGAAGACGCGCGTGAAAGTATTCGTTCAGGTGCAGCTTTAGAGAAATTAAATGGATTAATTGATTATAGTCAAGACAAGGTGGGAGTTTAATTATGACAATTTTAGATGAAATTATTGAAGTTAAAAAACAAGAAGTAAAAGCTTTAAAGTCCGAAATATTCCAAGCTTATCAAGGTAAAACAGTCATTTCGTTTAAGGAACATATTAATAATTTGCCACATATGGGAATTATCGCAGAAATAAAACGGGCTTCTCCTTCTAAAGGGATGATTAATGAGCATGTTAATCCTGTTAAACAGGCTAAGATTTATGAACAAAATGGTGTGCAAGCAATTTCAGTCTTAACCGATAATCAATTCTTCAAAGGATCGATTGATGATTTAATTGCTGTAAGAAACGCAGTAAACTTACCTATTCTTTGTAAAGATTTTATAATTGACGAAGTTCAAATTGACCAAGCGTATTCTGCCGGCGCAAATATCATCTTACTTATAGCAGCCGCGCTTGACGATCAAACTTTAGAAAAGTTAAATAATCATGCATTAGCTTTAAATCTCGAAGTCCTGTTTGAAGTGCATAATGAAGAAGAAATGGAACGTGTGCTTAAACTTAATCCTCAGTTAGTTGGAATTAATAATCGAGATTTAAAAACTTTTAAAGTCGATTTAGACACGACAGAAAAACTTAAAAACATGGTACAAGATAAAGATGTTATTTTAATCAGTGAAAGTGGTATCGAAACCCGTGAAGATGTTGAAAAAATTGCTTCATCAGGTGCCGAAAGCATTTTAATTGGTGAGACTTTAATGAAAGCTGCTAATCTTGATCAAACGATTAAAAACTTACAAGTTGACTTAAATGAGGTGAAGTAATGCTTGTTAAAGTTTGTGGCATTACAACGTCAGAGTCAGCTCAAGCCGCAGCTAATGCTTCAGCTGACTTTATAGGCTTTGTTTTTGCACCAAGTACTCGGCAAATTGACCCTTTAAAAGCTAAAGAAATTGCTGAAACGTTACCCACTTCTATTAAAAAAGTTGGCGTTTTTGTTAATGAAACAATCATAAACATTGAAAACATTGCACGGATAGTAGGTCTTGACTACATTCAACTCCATGGAGACGAAACTGCTGAATTTGCAAACAAATTATCATTACCATTTATTAAAGCATTAAATGTAAATGACTCACTTGTTTATAACTTAAATCATTTTCCAGCAGATTACTTTATTATCGATAGTCCAGGAAAAAAATTTAGAGGTGGATCAGGAGAAGTTTTTGATTGGAGCCAATTAACTGGTCTTAATCTTGATTTGTCTAAAGTTTTTTTAGCAGGTGGATTAAATGAATACAATGTAAAATCTGCAATTGAAACAGTCAGACCCATTGGCGTTGATGTTTCAAGCGGAGTTGAAACAGAGGGTAAAAAAGACAACACAAAAATCAAACACTTTTTAAAACAAGCAAAAGAAGGGACTAATTAAAATGACAACATATAATATGCCTAATACAGATGGAAAGTACGGAAAATACGGCGGACGTTTTGTGCCTGAGTTATTGATGCCCGCTTTACTAGAACTCGACACAGCATATCAAGAGGCAAAAAATGAACCCTCATTTAAAAAAGAAGTAAATTATTATTTAACCGAATATGTTGGTCGCAAAACACCACTTTATAAAGCTGACAACTTAACTAAAAAGTTAGATGGTGCACAAATATATCTTAAGCGTGAAGATTTAAATCACACAGGTGCACATAAAATAAACAATGCAATTGGACAAGCTATTTTAGCTAAAAAAATGGGCAAGAAAAAGATTGTTGCTGAAACAGGTGCAGGACAGCATGGCGTCGCAACTGCTACTGTATGTGCTTTATTAGGATTAGAATGCATTGTTTTTATGGGTGAAGTGGATATTAAAAGACAAGAACCTAACGTGTTTAGAATGGAACTACTCGGAGCTGAAGTAAGAAGTGTTCCAAACGGCAGCGGTACACTTAAAGATGCAGTTAATGAAGCGTTGCGCTATTGGGTAGCAAATGTAGAAGACACACATTATATTCTTGGATCAGTTGTTGGCCCACATCCTTTCCCTATGATTGTTCGAGACTTTCAATCTGTTATTGGAAATGAAGCAAAAGAACAATTTAAAGAAAAAACTGGCTTACTTCCTGATGTGCTGATTGCGCCAGTTGGTGGTGGTAGTAATGCGATGGGATTATTTCATCCATTTGTTAATGATTCTAGTGTTAAAATGTACGGTATTGAAGCTGGTGGATTAGGCTTAGAAACGAAAAAACATTCTGCAGCAATTACTACGGGTACAACTGGAATCTTACATGGAACCATGACTGAATTACTGCAAGATTCACATGGACAAATTACAGAAGCATTTTCTATTTCTGCTGGGCTTGATTATCCTGGCGTCGGACCAGAGCATAGTCATTTACATGAAATAAATCGAGTAACATACGATTCAATCACAGATGAAGAAGCACTTGAAGCCTTTAAGCTGCTTTCTCAAATTGAAGGCATTATTCCTGCACTTGAGAGTGCGCATGCTGTTGCTTACGCCATGAAACTAGCACCTCAAATGGAATCCACAGAATCAATTATTGTATCTCTTTCTGGTCGGGGAGATAAAGATGTTAATCAAGTTAGAGAGTTGTTAAAAGGAGAGAACTTAAATGAGTAAAACGAAACTTGAATCAATTTTGAAAAACAAAGTAGCTAATGACGAAAACTTATTCATTCCTTATATTATGGCTGGTGATGGAGGACTAGATGCTTTAAAAGAACAAATCCTGTTTTTAGAATCTTGTGGCGTCTCAGCGATTGAATTAGGTATACCATTTTCTGATCCCGTTGCTGATGGACCAACGATTCAAGAAGCAGGTTTGCGTTCATTAAATGCAGGAACAACTTTGAAGGGCGTGCTTGATACATTACAAAGCTTTATTGATGAAAGAAATGTACCTATTATTTTAATGACATATATTAATCCTATTTTTAATTATGGTGTTGAAACATTCGCTAAAGACTGCAAAGCATCTGGCGTCAGTGGTGTAATTATTCCAGATGTTCCTTTTGAAGAAGAGGCGTTTCTTTTAAACCCATTGCAATCTAATGATATTGCTTTCATTAGACTTGCTGCTTTAACAAGTACAAAAGAACGACTTAAAAAAATCGCAAAACAATCAGAAGGATTTCTATATGCTGTTTCAGTTACAGGTACTACTGGAAAACGTGCTGAACATCAAGAGCGTGTTTACAAATACTTAGCAAATTTAAAAGAACAAAGTAATGTACCTGTTCTTGCCGGTTTTGGTATCTCAGATGCTAACCAAGCGCAAAAGATGAATGAATCTTGTGATGGAGTGATTGTTGGGAGTGCAATTGTCGACTTACTTCATCAAAAAAAATACGACGAAATCAAATCATTTATCCAAGCTAGTTTATAATCTAAAAACCCCTATATTTAAAATGTAGGGGTTTTAATTTTAATATATTGATTACCAAGTTGACCACTCTGTTTTTAATAACCCTAAATCATGTAAGATACTAATAATAATCTTTTCTTTGATTGGTTTTAAAGCCTCTTCTGTACATTCATCATTGGGTTCGTATCCTAATTGCTTAGCCATTTCTAGATCTGAATCTTCTAAATAATTTGTTGCTCCCGAGTCTTCAAAACATGTTGGTGCAATGTAAGTACTATATGTATGTTCTAAAACTAAACGTGTATCTCCTTTTGGCTTTGTTTCCTTTTCAAAACCAAAACCCACAATTATGAAACCTATTAAAATAATCCCTATAATAATGATAGTTTTTTTCATTATAACCTCTCCAAAATTACTATTATTTTATTCCCTTCTATTATAACTGTTTATTATGAAAATAGTATGAATTAATTAAACCCATTCATTCAAATGATTATTTGATTGACGAGAAACGGATTATGTTTTATAGTTTAATCATATTCAAACGATTATTTGAATGAGGTGGATCAAATGACAAAAAACAAAGACCTTGTTTGCGGAAGCTTTCACTATAATGAAGATTTAGTAAATGAAATCAAACCAAAAATAGATGATATTCTAGGTGTTGAAGAAATTTTTAAAGCATTAGCTAATTCAACACGTTTAAAAATTGCTTATGCTTTAACAATCGCAGAAGAACTTTGTGTTTGCGATGTAGCCACGATTATTGGTTCCAGTTCTGCAACAGCTTCGCATCATTTAAGGTTATTATATACAATGAGGCTAGCTAAACAGCGTAGAGAAGGTAAACTAATATTTTACTCTCTTGACGATGATCATGTTAGACAGCTTGTTTATATAGCTATGATTCACGCTAAAGAAGGTGATATAAATGAGTAGTCAGGAATATAGACTCCAAGGGTTAACATGTACAGATTGCGCTGCACAATTTGAAAAAAACATCCGTAAAATTAATTCTGTAGATGATGTTGATCTTAACTTTGGTGCAGCTAAAGTAACTATCTCAGGAGACATAACGATTAAAGATATAGAAAGAGCTGGTGCGTTTGATAATATTAAAGTAATCGAAGCAAATCAAACGAATCAGTTTGAAAAAAAACCTTTCTTTAAACAAAAACAAAATCAATTGACTGCAATATCTTTAATTTTACTTATTGTAGGTTATGCCACTTCTTTTGGGCTTGGTGATAAATCGCAGATTCCAATTGGCATATTCGCTCTAGCAATCTTAATTGGTGGTTATCGAATGTTTATTACCGGTTTTAAAAATCTACTGACATTAACTTTTGATATGAATACATTGATGACAATTGCGATTATTGGTGCGGCGATTATTGGTGAATGGGCAGAAGGCGCTGCAGTTGTCTTTTTATTTGGTGTAAGTGAGGTGCTCGAAGAATATTCAATCAATAAAGCGAGACAATCGATTCATTCATTAATGGATATTGCTCCTAATATGGCTTTGGTACGGGAAGGCGATCAACTAATCGAACGTTATGTAGAAGATATTCAAGTTGATGACATCATGATAATTAAGCCTGGTGAGAAGATTCCTTTAGATGGAGAGGTCCTCAAAGGACAAACTTCAATTAACCAAGCAGCGATTACCGGTGAGTCTATGCCGGTTTATAAAACTAAAGGAAGTGAGGTTTTTGCTGGAACATTAAATGAAGACGGATCGATTGAAGTCATTGTAACTAAGTTAGTCAATGACACAACAATTGCTAAAATTATTCATTTAGTTGAAGAAGCTCAAACTGAAAAAGCACCAGCACAAAAGTTTGTTGATCAATTTGCGAAGTATTATACGCCTGCAATTATGGCAATTGCTTTATTAGTCGCTATAGTCCCACCGTTTATGTTTAGTGGTGAGTGGGCACATTGGGTTTATCTTGGGCTTGCTACACTTGTAGTTGGATGCCCGTGTGCACTCGTAATCTCAACTCCTGTCGCTATTGTGACTGCCATAGGTAACGCTGCTAAACATGGTGTACTTATTAAAGGTGGTGTGCACTTAGAAGAAACAGGCCAACTTGATGCTATTGCTTTTGATAAAACAGGAACATTAACAAATGGGACTCCTGAAGTTACTTCAGTCATAGCATTAAATGAATCATCTGAAAATGAAGTTTTACAAATCGCAACTGCAATCGAGGTCTTCTCACAGCACCCGATTGCATCAGCAATTATTCGTAAAACAAAAGATAAAAAATTAGCATCACTGCAAGCAACCAATTTCCAATCAATTACTGGGAAAGGTGCTCAAGCAGAAATTAATGATCAAACATACTATATCGGAAATCCAAAACTTTTTAAGGAACTAATGGATACTCAGGTTCAAACTGATGAAATAACTCGCCTTCAGACAGAAGGCAATACTGTCATGATGGTTGGTACAAAAACGAAAATTATTGGGATTGTTGCTGTAGCTGATCAAATACGTGAAACAAGTGCTGCTGTTATTAACCAATTAAAGAAGTTAGGTATTAAAGAAACAATTATGTTAACAGGTGACAATCAAGCAACAGGAGAAACCATTGCCAATCAACTTGAAATTGACTTTGTTAAAGCGGATTTACTTCCTGAAGATAAGTTAACTGCCATTAAAGACCTCCAAAATAAATATGGACGTGTTGCTATGGTAGGTGATGGAATAAATGACGCCCCAGCACTTGCTACAGCTTCTGTAGGTATTGCTATGGGTGGTGGTGGGACTGACGCTGCTCTTGAGACCGCAGATGTCGCTCTTATGGCTGATGACTTAAATAAGTTACCATATACCATTCAATTAAGTAGAAAAGCAGTTCGAATTATTAAAGAGAACATTTCTTTTGCACTCGGGCTTAAAATCATTGCTTTACTACTCGTTATTCCTGGTTTGCTTACATTATGGATTGCAATTATTGCTGATGTTGGTGCAACCTTACTAGTCGTTCTTAACTCAATGCGTCTACTGCGCAACCAAGGATAATCACTCCGTATTTCCTGGGAAATATTCACTTTGAAGACGTTGATATTATCACAGGGGTATATTTAAGAAAAAACATATCATTAAAAAGTGACATCTTTATTATCCTTTCACACATAACTTTTTATTTAAATATAGACCCATTGTCCGTATTAATAAGTAGATTGTTAAGATGATCAGGCCAAGTATTTGTATATGAAGCAACCATTGTAAATAAATAAGACCAGTTAATTCATAC
>DATGUS010000030.1:0-7560 GCA_035301245.1 Alloiococcus sp.
AAGTGATTCTTTTAGAATCAGCGAGTGAGTGTGGTGCAAAAGGGAAGACCATTCAGAGGGCCTTTCAGGCCGAGGCCGGTAACAAAGGCTTTCAGCCGCAGAGCAAACCACTAGTTCACACTGGTGGTTTTGATTTAGGACGTTTTATGTGTGTGGATGATGCAACATTGCTATAACGTGATATTATATAATATAGAAATGTTTTTTAGAAACGTGAGACTGAAATGTCTTATTAAAAAGCAATCCAATATATTTTATTTTTAACATAACAGTATTTTATAAAGCAGGAGGAAAGTCTAATGATTACATCAGATGATATAAAAAGAAGATTATGGGACGGGGCAAATAATCTTAGGGGTTCCATGGATGCAAGTCGATACAAAGATTATATGCTTGGTTTAATGTTCTATAAATTCTTGAGTGATAAAACACTTGAAACATTTGTGAAAACGAGTGGTACTAAAGGTACTGAAGCGGAAATTGTACAAGCTTACCAAGAAGCATACACGAGTTATGGCGATAGCTTAATCAAAATGATTCAAAATGTGCTTGGTTATTATGTGTTGCCACATCATTTATATCAAACATGGCTAAAAGACATTCGTGAAGGGACTTTTGAATTAGAGAAAGTTTCCGAGAGCTTACAAAGCTTTGAACGAACTGTTGCGACAACGGGAGATATTGATGATTTTAAAGGACTTTTCTCGAGCTCAACAATCGACTTAACAGATTCTGCTTTAGGCAGTAACTTAAATGCCCGTAGTAAAAACATTCGTCAATTAATCGAGTTGTTTGCTGATCTCAATATGGTTGCACTCCAAAAAGGTGATGTGTTAGGAGATGCGTACGAGTATTTAATCGGTCAATTTGCGATGGAGTCAGGGAAGAAAGCTGGTGAGTTCTATACTCCACGTCAAGTGAGTGAAGTCATGGCACAGATTGTTGCGAAGACGACAAAAGTCGATTCCATCTATGACCCTACAGTAGGTTCGGGTTCTTTATTATTAACTGTTGGAAAATATCTAAACGAAGAAGGCAGAAAAGACCTTCATTATTACGGGCAAGAAAAAAACACAGCAACCTACAACTTAACACGTATGAACTTATTACTTCATGGCGTTCGTCCTGAGAAAATGACGGTAAATAATGGGGATACATTGGCACAGGATTGGCCTGAAGATCCAGAGCGACCAAATGAAGGGGTTCAATTTGATGCGGTGGTTATGAACCCACCTTATTCGGTTAAAAATTGGAATCAAGAAAATTTAAAAGTAACTGATCCACGTTTTGAAATCGCTGGTGTGTTACCTCCTGATTCAAAAGGAGATTACGCGTTTCTTTTGCATGGACTTTTCCATTTAGATCAAGAAGGGACAATGGCGATTGTGCTTCCTCACGGTGTGTTATTCCGTGGTGGGACAGAAGGCGAAATTCGTAAACGTTTATTAGATAAAAACCATATTGATGCAGTAATTGGTTTACCTGATAAATTATTTACAAATACAGGCATTCCTGTAACGGTTCTTATTTTAAAGAAAAATCGTGCGTTAAATGACCCAGTCTTGATGATTGATGCGTCAAAATCTTTTGTTAAAGAAGGAAAGCAAAACGTACTTCAAGAAAAAGACATTGCGAAAATCGTAGATACATATATCGAACGTACAGAAGAAACAGGATATAGTCATAAGGCGTCGCAAAAGGAAATCAAGGAAAACGAATACAATTTAAACATCCCACGTTATATCGAGGCTGTAGATGAAGAAATTGCACAGGATGTTGATGCACATTTATATGGTGGCATACCTCTACACCAAATTGAACAATTAACGGTGTTGCATGATATGACCAAAAATATTCTTTATGATGCTTTCAAAGAAATTCGTCCGGGTTATGTCGAGTTAATAAAATCCATCGACACGCTAACTGAAGATGTGTTAGCCGATAAAGAGGTACAAAAACAAACGCAAACCTTAAAAGAAGCTCTACAAACGTATGTGAATACATATTGGGAGAAATTAAAAACAGTTCATGATGTAAACCACATCGAGCCACTGAAAGATGAAATGTTAACAGAAATCAAACAATTGTTAAAACAATTCAAGCATGTCAGTACGTATGCAGGTTATCAGATTATCGCAGAGTTATGGGAAGAGATGCTTGCAGAAGATACGGAGAAGATTGCCATCAGTGAATTCTATACGGTTGGAAGAACTCGTGAGCCAAATATGGTAACGAAAGGTTCGGGTAAAACAAAACGGACAGAACAAGATGGATGGATTGGTTCAATTGTGCCAAACGAACTTATTTTGAAAGAGCTCTATGCCGATGAACTAGAAAAAGTGGAAACGAAACAAGAATCATTAGTAGCCATTACGGATGAAATTACTGAGCTGGTCGAAGCGACGAAAGTAGAAGAAAGTGCCGAAGAAGCGGCATTAGGTGATGCTTTAAATGCGAGAGAAGATGATTTTACACTTTCAGCTGTTAAAACAGAAATGAAAAACACTGAAAAAGATTCCAGTGAATATGGACTGTTAGATAAAGTGAAAAACTTACTTGAGGAAAAATCTACGTTAACTAAAGATATGAAAGCAAAAGAAAAGGGGCTAAATGAACAAGTAGAAAATAAAATTGAAAATTTAACAGATGAAGAAATTGAGCAATTGATGTATCAAAAATGGTTTGGTGATTTAACGAATGATATGACACAACTCATAGAGATTCCACTTAAAAATGAATTGGATATGTTGAAAGAATTACAAACAAGATATGCGGATACGTTAGAAACGATTGAAACAGAAAGTCAGTCACTTGAAGCACAATTTGAAGAGATGCTTGCAGAATTGGTGGTGACAGAGTGATGGATGAAAAGAAATTAGTGCCGAAGAGAAGGTTTAAAAGCTTCAAAAATGAATGGGTAGAAATGTGTTTGAGGGATCTTAGTGAGTCCTTCACGTATGGATTGAATGCAGAATCTAAAGAATATGATGGAGAGAATAAATATCTTAGAATTACTGATATTGATGATGCCACGAGAAGGTTTGATAAAAATGATTTAACTTCTCCTCATATAGATTATGAAGTATCAAGTGATTATATTTTATCTGAAGGAGACATATTATTTGCTAGAACTGGTGCGAGTGTAGGTAAGACTTATAGATATGACAGTATAGATGGAAAAGTTTATTATGCTGGATTTTTAATCAAAACAAGAATTAAAAATGAACATGACACAGAATTTGTCTTTCAAAACACATTAACCAAGAGATATAAGAGCTTTGTCTATATAACCTCTCAGCGTTCTGGTCAACCAGGGATTAATGCTCAAGAATATTCTACATTTACAATTTTTGTTCCAACTATAGAAGAACAACAAAAAACAGGTCAGTTTTTTAAAATTTTAGACGAACGCATTGCAAATCAAGAACGGAAGATTGCTAAAGTCAAAGCTTTAAAAGCTGCTTATTTAACAGAAATGTTCCCCCAAGAAGGAGAAACTGTCCCTAAAAGAAGATTTAAAGGATTTAAAGAAAAATGGTTAAAAAAAGAGGTTGGCAAAATATTTCAAATAACAAGAGGAAATGTACTTTCTACAACGAAGATTAAGAAGAAGAAAAGTAAAATCGCATGTTATCCAGTTTATTCATCGCAAACTCAAAATAATGGACTTTTAGGATATTATTCAGACTTTTTATTTGATACAGCTATCACATGGACTACTGATGGAGCTAACGCAGGGACTGTTAAGTATAGAGAAGGAAAATTTTATAGTACTAATGTTAATGGAGTGCTTGTTTCAAATGATGGTTACACTTGTAAGGCAATAGCTGAATTACTTAACTTAGAGGCTTGGAAACATGTTTCTAAAGTTGGAAATCCAAAGCTTATGAGTAATGTAATGTCAAATATAGAAATACTAATTCCAGAGAATACAGAAGAATTAGATAGGCTATCAATATTCTTCAAAAATCTAGATAACCAAATCGAAACAGAAGAAAAGAAACTGGATAAACTTCAAAAAATGAAAGAAGCCTACTTAGAAGAAATGTTTGTGTAGGAAGGAGGAAAAACTGTGAGCAATCATTCTAAAAATGTGTCTGAAAAAGTCTTTCAAGATAATTTTGTAAAACAATTACAGAAGTATAAATGGAAAGCACCTGACTTTTTGGACGGCAATCAACAAAAAGTAACGGTGCAAGATCTTATTCAACACTGGCGTAAAGAACTTGACCGTATCAACACCGATGTCTTAGAAGGTGTGCCCCTCTCAGACAACGAATTCAATCAAGTGATGGCAAAGGTTTCGCAAATTGATAATAGTTATGAAGCGGCTAAACTACTAGCGATGGAACAATCCACTGGAAAGATTGATGGTATCTATCGAGATACACATCCCGATGTTACACGTGAACAGATTACACTAACGATTTTCAAAAAAGCGCAAGTGAGTGGTGGCGATTCAAGTTATAACATTGCACGTGAAGTTGAGTCAGCTAATGGCAATCGTTTTGATCTTATTTTACTGATTAACGGTTTGCCCCTTATTAATATTGAACAAAAACGAGCAGATAAATCACTAGAAGAAGCTTTTAATCAATTTAAACGTTATTATGCTGACGGTGAGTATGTGAATAATTTCATGGCATTTTCGCAAATGATGGTGATGACATCCGAAGTAGCTACACGTTATTTTGCGACACCGAAATCTCTTAAGGATTTTAATCCGAGTTTTGTGTTTCATTGGGCAAATAAAGATAATAAACCGATTAATCATTGGGAAGATGTCATCGATCATTTTTTAATGATTCCGATGGCACATCAAATGGTTGGCGATTATTTAGTCATTGATGAAGCAAAAGATGCGGAGAATCAGAGACATATGCTCCTACGTCCTTATCAGGTACATGCCCTTCAGGCAATTGAAGGAGCTGCAATTGGTTGGGATAACGAGGATAAGATTCCACATGGTGGCTTTATTTGGCATACGACAGGCTCTGGTAAAACAATTACGAGTTTTAAAACAGCATTATTTCTATCAACAAGAGTTAGTTTTGATAAAGTGATTTTCTTAGTTGATCGTAAAGAGCTTGATAGTCGAACGAGTGATAACTTTAAAGCCTATGCAGAATATGAATCAGTGGAAGTCGATGATACGGCACATACCTATCAACTTCGTAAACTACTAACATCTGCAACGTCCAATATTGTTGTAACGACAACGTTTAAATTAAATAATCTTGTAAAGGATTTAGAAGAAAATAAAGATGATAGCTTAGCTGATAAGAAAATCGTCTTTATTATTGATGAAGCACACCGCACAACAATGGGCGATATGATGGTGACGATTAGAGATTATTTCAGAAAAAATGGTTTGTTTTATGGTTTTACAGGAACGCCATTATTCGATGAAAATAACGTGACCGGTATGATTAATGAAAAGAGTGAATTGATCAATACAACAGAAAAACTATTTGGGCCACGGTTACATAGATATACCATTGATGAGGCGATTGCTGATAAGAACGTTTTAGGCTTTCATGTTGATTATATCAATACGGGCGAATTTGAAAGCTATGATGTACTAAGAGATCAGATTGTAGATTATAAATTAACCGAACAGCCGAATGCTTCTCAAAGAAAGATTGAACGGGAAGTCCTTGAGCTTTCTGAGTTAGAAGTTGAAAAAGAAGCAAGGAAACATAAGCTACTCTTTTATCACGATGAGACTCATATCCCGAGGGTTGTTGAAGAAATCTTAGATAATTGGGAAGAACAATCACAACATAAGCTGTTTAATGCGATTTTAACAGTAGCTTATAAACATCGTGTGTTGGCGTATTACGAAGAGTTTAAAAAACAACTTGCTGAGAGAGATGATATTCAGATCAATGTAGCCATGACATTTAGTTTCGGAACAGATGCAGACCCAAATCCAACTGACCCCGAAACCATCCAAGAGATGTTTAAAGATTATGCATCATTTACAGGTATCGAATATGCATACGGTGATAAACGTAAAGGTGAAGATGCTTATTATGACGATGTTGTTGAAAGAGCAACTCGTGGGGGCAGTGGAAGAAATCCTAAGAATATCGACCTTATGATTGTGGCAGATCAATTATTGACTGGTTATGATTCTAAATTTATTAATACGTTATACGTTGATCGGTCGTTAGCTCTTCAAGGACTTATTCAAGCGTATTCACGTACAAATCGTATCTACGGGAAACAAAAAGAATTTGGTTCGATTGTGAATTTTCAATATCCAAGAATTACGGAAGAGACAGTGAATGATGCACTTGTTTTATACGGTAGTGGTGGTGAAAGCAGTAAAGCGATTGTGAAGCCGTACCCTGAAGCGGTCGATGAATTTGTACATTACTCACAAGAAGTAATGGAGATATTAAAAGACCCAACTGAGTGGCAAACATTAGAACAAGATGAAGAAGCAAAAGAAGCCTTTGTAGAAGTATTTAAAAAAGCGAATGGCCAATTAAATAAAATCCAACAATATTATGAGTTTAGTTGGGAAGATGAAGCATTTGGGGTCACAGAACATAATTGGCTACAATATGTCGGTGCTTATCGTAACTTAACAAGAGATGATAAAGAACAACCTGATGATGATACACCCATCTTACCACTTGGTAAAGCGAAACTAGCCGGTTCACAAACAATAGATGCAAATTATATTATTCAATTAATCGGTGAAAAAGCGACCTCTACAGATGGAGCACAAACAGTTGATGCAGAAACATTACGCCTCATTTATCAAAACATTGAAGAACTTAGTAATATGGGTGAATACGAGCAAGCAGAGTTACTGAAACGATTTGTGTCAGAAGAATTAGAACCTGGAAATGTGCCGAGTAATATTAACTTTGATGAAGCTTATGAAAACTGGAAAAAGGCAAAACTACGTGATGAAATTTATCAAGTGTCATCAGAGTGGGGCATCGATGATATGATTTTTGAAAAAGCCATTGAGGCATATTCAGTAACAAATCCAAATGAAATTCCGTATATTGATGACTTAACGAACAGTATTGACTATGCTTCGATTGAAAATCCTAAAACGAATAATTTGCTAGAACACAATATAGCCTTATCGAATGCATTACCAGAGATCGTTTCAAAACTAAAAAAGAAATATAATTAAAGCTACTTGTTCATTTTATATTCACGTATCCCCCCTTTCTTACCAAAGTGAGAAGGGGGGTTTGATAACTATTAAGAAATGGTCAAACACAGCCCTTAGCCATGAATAAAATGCTATTCCATAATACGGATAAATCTAGAATAAGTATCGTGCTGATTACTAGGATTTATCCGTATTTTTAGTGAAAACGCTCAATTTTTATGTTGTCGTAATCATTTCCCTTATTAATGCTACAAATGCTTTGATTGCAGGGGAAAGTTCCTAAATCTTCATAGGTCTGGTTTGTAACTATATCAACTTTTTTTGATCTTTATGGTTGCAATTTAATTTTATACGCAATATACTGCTAATAAATCAAGAAAAATTGATGTATTAGAGTGGGGTGAAATCATGGAACTAGT
>DATGUS010000031.1:0-3698 GCA_035301245.1 Alloiococcus sp.
GGGAATAGGGCACCGAATGCGACACCACGGTTTAATAGACGGCCGTATGTTCCACCACCGATAACTTGTTCATGTGCTTCAAATCCTGTTTGACGTGCATAAACATCAAGTAATGTTTGTACTAATGGATCGTCACCAGGAACATAGTGAGGCACTTTGCCTTTTTTCACATGAATTTTTATATCTTCACCAGTTAATGTATTGGTTACTTGGCTTGTTAACATGTCATTATCACCAACCGCATAACGCATGTTCACTGTAATTAAACCTTTGTCGCCATCTTCAAAGCGGAAAACGCCTGGGTTAGATGTTAAGTTACCCATCACATCGTCTTCTTGAGCAACACCTAATTTTTCACCGTATGGATCATCATGTAGGTATGTTTCAACTAAGTTTGTAAATGTTTTCGCGTCGCCACCTAAGTCTAAGGTGTTTAAGAATACGGCTAAATAAGTTGCTGCGTTCACACCGATTTGTGGTTTTGAACCATGCGCTGCTTTACCAACAACATTTAAAGTTACAGTTTGGCTATCGATTTCAGCATTCCCTTCAACTGGTTGGTCGCTTATAAAGGCGTCGAAAGCGTCACGAAGTGCTTCAGGATCTTCAGTTGCTATTTTTGCCGTTGCATCCTGAGGTACCATATTAGAACGTAATCCTGCTTCAAATAAGACTAATGTTAAGTCACCTTCATTAGAAGCTTTCGTTTCGATATCGATTTCGTAGTTCCCTTTTTCACCGTTAATAATTGGGAAGTTGCCATCTGGTGAGAAGCCTAAATCTGGCATTTTCTCATTTTCTAAATAATGAGCTAACCCTTGCCATTCACTTTCCTCATCAGTACCGATAATAACACGGATTTTTTTATTTACTGGAAGATCTAAATCTTTAATAATTTTCAATGCATAGTAAGCTGCCATGGTAGGTCCTTTGTCATCACTTGAACCGCGAGCATATAACTTACCATCTTTAATGACTGGATCGAACGGGTCAGTGTTCCAACCAGAACCAACTGGCACTACGTCAACGTGACCAAGCACACCAAGAATCTCATCGCCATCGCCATATTCAATATGACCTGCCCAGTTTTCCAATTGTTTCGTCTCAAAACCGTCGCGTTTACCAATCTCTAACACCTTGTGTAATGCTTTAGCTGGTCCAGGACCTACTGGGAATTCATCTGTTGCTTCATCATCATTACGAACAGAATCAATACGTAATAACTCTTTTAAGTCTTCTAAAAAATCATCTTGATATTTTTTGACTTCTTCTTTCCAATTGATTTGTTTCGTCATGTAAACATCCTCCTATAAGTGTTTGATTAAGTAAAGTCTTAACGCACACTTTTATTCTTACTTCTTTATTTTAACATTTTATGCGATATAATTAAATTAAATCGATGAGAGGTGTTTTCGATGGTTAAAGAGAGCGGCCAGACAGCTCATTCTAGAGTGTGCAAACTGAAAACTAAAGAACTAAATCAAGAATTCTTAAGTCGTTATATACCAAAACGCGCATCTGATTCTTACAAAGGTGATTATGGACGTGTGCTTTGTATTGGCGGATCTGTTGAAATGACTGGAGCCATTACGCTTGCTGGAAAAGCAGCATTATATAGCGGGGCTGGCTTAATCACTGTGGCGACTCATCCCAAAAACTTTAATGTTGTGCATTGTGCATCCTTAGAAATCATGTGTATTGATTATACTGATTTTGAAACCCTTAAAGATAATATCAAACAGTCCGATACCATTTTAGTCGGTCCAGGAATGGGAAGATCAGATTTTTCGAAAGCGTTATTTGAGATGGTTATTCAAAATATTACAGATGAACAATACTTCATTATTGATGCTGACGGCTTGTATCATTTAAGCCAAATGAATCTAGAGAAGATTATTTTACCTAAACAAACCATATTAACACCACATCTTGGAGAATGGGAACGAATCACTGGCTTGTCACCTAATGATCTGTCTGATGAACAAAACATCACTTGGCAACAGCAATTAAATGCCACCGTTGTCCTAAAAAGTCATCAAACACAAGTATTTACTGCTGAAGTCATTTACCAAAACACAGCCGGGAATCCTGGTATGGCCGTTGGCGGTATGGGTGACACCTTAGCCGGTATGATCGCTGGGTGTGTTAAACAATTTGAAAATCACACTAAAAGCGTTGCATCAGCTGTCTACTTGCATAGCTATATCGGTGATCTATTGTATGAAAATCAATATGTTGTCCTACCGTCACAGATTATTGAACACATTCCAGAAGTGATGAACACGTTCGATACTTAGAGATAAGACTTATTGTTTTGTGTCGTTTTGAGACTTGTAAAACTAAATAGCTTCTATTGCTTCCGTAGTGCGATGGCTATTAAAACGGGGCAAATCAACGCCAAAAGTCAAAACTTTAAAAACAAAACCCATACAAAGAAATCTTTAGATGGACTATGCCGAAAAAATTTAAAATTAAAAAGTCCGACTTTGTCTAAACGTGTTTTATGACGTATAATGGTAAAGTATTTTGTTTAAAGGAATGATCCCATGAGTAAGAAAATCAGTTACTTACTTTTATTTTTAATGACAATGCCACTCAGTTATTTACTTTTTACTTATTTTATCCAAATGTATTATTATGGGTTAATTATTATTTTCTTCTTAATTTTTCTTCAAACACCTAGACCATCTAAAACGACTAGCGAAGAAGAATTAAGTCGTTCGAGATATTTATTAATTTTAGTGACAATCTTAACTGTTGCTTACGGTCTAGGCGGGTTCTTAGCTCTTATATTTTAAAAAACAACCACCAGTTGATGGTACGTTAAGTCAGACTTCACTTAGTCAATAGATGAATTCTGTTACCTTCTCACTGGTGGTTTTTAATGTATTTTTACTATTTTGTTTTTAATAACTCGATTTCTTCTTTAGTTAATTCACGGTAGGTTCCAACTTCTAACGTTGGATCTAATACTAAGTCTCCCATTGATAATCGTTTAAGACTTAGGACTTCTTTACCAACTGCTTGAAACATCCGTTTCACTTGGTGAAATTTCCCTTCTGTCACCGTTACTTTAATCTGGGATAAGGCTTGTTCTTCATCCGTTGCTAGAATCTCTAATACGGCAGGCTTCGCTTCATAACCATCATCTAAAATAACGCCTTCTTTAAAGTCTTTCACATCTTCATCCGTCACAATCCCATCAATTTCAGCTAAATAAACTTTATTAACATTTCGGTTCGGTGACGTTAGATGATGGGTTAGTTGCCCATCATTCGTTAAGATAAGCAAACCTTCCGTATCAATATCAAGCCTACCTACCGGGTGCGGTTCTTGAACAATATCATTCGGCTCTAACAAGTCAATCACTGTTTCGTGAAGGTTATCTTCTGTAGCACTGATAACGCCCTGTGGTTTATTCAACATAAAGTAAACAAACTCATGATAATGAACAGGTACGTCAGAGACAGTGATTTGATCCTTTTCTGGATCCACTTTTGTTCCATGACTTTTAATCACTTGATCGTTAACCTTCACTAATTTATCTTTAATCAGTTGTCTTACTTGTTTACGCGTTCCAAAGCCACTATGGGCTAGTAATTTATCAATACGCATTTTGATTCATCCTTTTCAGATCATTTCAATTTTAATATAAGAATCTCATTTTTATTTTAACAAAAAACTGTAGTTAACCCTAT
>DATGUS010000032.1:0-17653 GCA_035301245.1 Alloiococcus sp.
ATTCTCCTCTAGGAAAAAGTTTATCTATGACTATTCTGTTAAAAAAATTGCCAGTTGATCTAAATATGATGCCGTTTAGTTTACTCACTGCTGCAGCTTTAACAAAAGCAATCAAACCATTAACTGATAAAGTGCTTATAAAATGGCCTAATGATTTATTATTAAATAATAAAAAAATCGCCGGGATACTATCGGAATTAGAAATTGATGCTGAAGGAAATAAACAATTAATCATTGGAGTAGGGCTTAATATCAATCAAGAACAAACCGATTTTCCTAGTGAAATTCAGCATAAAGCAACGTCCTTAAAACAAGAGCTTAAGGAATGGATACAACCTGACTTGTTAATTGCTCGCTTTATTGAAGAGTTTTTTGATATAACAGAGCAATACGTTATTTCAAAAAAATCCTCACCATTTATTAACTATTGCAAAGAGCATTCCGCAATTATTGGTAATCAAGTTAACGTTCATTCAACGAGCGAAACCACTTATCCGGCTAAAGTGATTGATATTGATAATAACGGCGGGTTAATTATAGAACATATATCTACAGGACAAATAAAAACATTGTTATCAAATGAAATTTCTATTCGACAACCCAACGGCCAGTATATTTAATTTAGCATTCGAGCTGAGCTGAACTGAACAAGGCTAGTTATGATTTTATAGAAATTAATACCTGCTGTAATCAAAAAAGCACCCATTAATGACATGGTTTAATCCAATATCAGTAGTGAGTGCTTTTCAACTATTCTTAGTTATTTTCTTTTTCAAGTTGTTTTAATGCATCTTTACGTGATAAGTTTACACGTCCTTTATTATCAATTTCTGTCACTAAGACATCTACTTCGTCACCTATTTTTACAACATCTTCAACGTTCTTTACAAAGCCATCTGCTAATTCAGAAACGTGAACTAAACCATCTGTACCTTTAATAACTTCCACAAATGCACCGAATTTTTCAATTCGAACAACTTTACCTTTATATATCTTACCTACTTCAACTTCTTCAGTTAATTCTTCGATAATCTCGATGGCACGGTTAATCATCGACTGATCTTCGCCGTATACAGATACATTACCATCATCATCAATATCAATTTTCACACCTGTTTCATCAATAATTTTATTGATCGTTTCGCCGCCTTTACCGATGATAATCTTAATCTGATCGGTTTTGATCTTGATTGATTCAATCTTCGGTGCGTATTGACTTAATTCAGCACGAGGCTTGCTAATTGCTGCTTCAATATTATCTAAAATATGAAGACGTGCTACTTTTGCAGATGCTAAAGCTTCTTCTAAAATCTCTTTTGTGATACCTTCAATTTTAATATCCATTTGTAACGCAGTAATACCGTCTCTTGTACCAGCAACTTTAAAGTCCATATCACCTAAATGATCTTCAAGGCCTTGAATATCCGAAAGTACAGTATACTCATCTTCATCATTCATTACAAGCCCCATAGCAATTCCGCCAACAGGAGCTTTAATCGGTACACCACCGTCCATTAACGCTAGTGAGCCTGCACAGATTGAAGCTTGTGAAGATGAACCATTTGATTCTAAAACTTCCGCTACTAAACGAATGGTGTAGGGGAAGTCTTCTTCAGAAGGAATAACTGGTTCTAGCGCACGAGCACCTAATGCACCGTGCCCGATTTCACGACGACCTGGTGACTTAGGACGACCTGTTTCACCAACTGAATAACTAGGGAAATTATAGTGTAGGATGAAACGTTTTTCTTCTTCTGAGCTTAAACCATCAATGATCTGATGCTCATTTAACGGACCTAATGTTAGTACTGACAGAGCTTGCGTTTGTCCGCGAGTAAATAAACCTGATCCGTGAACACGAGGTAACAAAGCTACTTCAGAATCTAAACTTCTAATTTCATCAATTTTGCGACCATCTGGACGAATTTTGTCTTCGGTAATTAAACGACGGACTTCTTCTTTTTCAAGATTATTTACAATCTCTTTAACATCACTTAAAATCGCTACTAATTCTTCTGGTTCTTCATTCACATATTTTTCTTCATAGTAAGCTAAGATAGCTTCTTTTAATGCTTCTACTTTTTCAGTACGTTCTAGCTTCTCAACTGTTTGAATAGCTTCTTTCATACGTTCATTGAATTGTTCTTTAATTTCAGCTTCAAGTTCTTCATCAGGAAGAACTAATTCTACTTCCATTTTCTCTTGACCAATTTCTGCGATAATCTCTTCTTGGAATTCGCATAGTTCCTTAATCGCTTCATGACCAAATAATAAAGCTTCTAACATATCTTCTTCAGATACTTCATCAGCACCTGATTCAACCATGTTAATCGCCTCTTTTGTACCCGCTACTGTTAAATGAATATCAGATTTAGCATCTTCTTCTTCAGTCGGGTTAATGATAAATTCACCATCAATACGACCAACGTTAACACCAGCAATGGGACCGTTAAATGGTAATTTAGAAATTGATAGACCAATTGAAGAGCCAAACATCGCTGTCATTTCAGGCGTATTGTCAGGGTCTACTGATAACACAGTGTTGTATATCTGTACTTCATATTTGAACCCTTCTGGGAACATTGGGCGAATTGGGCGATCGATTAGACGCGCAGTTAAAGTCGCATGTTCTGAAGGACGTCCTTCACGTTTAATGAACCCACCAGGAATTTTTCCTACTGAATACATTTTTTCTTCATAGTTCACCATTAATGGGAAGAACGGTAAGTTACTTGGTTCATCACCATTAACAATCGCTGTTAAGATAGCTGTATTTCCGTAGCGAATTAATGCTGCAGCACTAGCTTGTCGAGCTAATTGACCAACTTCAACTTGCAGTGTACGGCCAGCAAATTCCTTTGTAAAAATTTTCTTTTCCAATATAGTTACTCCTCTTTCTCATAAATGACTCTCTACTGTACAAATATCAATACTCATTGCTAAGTACTCATATTTGCATAGTAGATGATAGTCATTTAATTATATTCTTAAAAAATAAGCGAGATTCAGTAGAATCCCGCTTATATCATTTATATTAACGACGTAATCCTAAACGTTCGATTAACTCACGGTAACGTGTAATATCTTTATTACGTAAATAAGCTAATAAGTTACGACGACGACCGATTTTTTTCATCAATCCACGTTTAGAATGGAAATCTTTCTTGTGCACCTTAGAGTGCTCGTTTAATTCATTGATTTCTTCTGTTAAAACTGCAATCTGTACTTCTGGAGATCCAGTATCTCCTTCGTGAAGTGCATATTCATTTATAATTTCAGTTTTACGTTCTTGTGAAATTGCCATTCTTTCCACCTCTTTCTATAATTTTACTCCAATCACTGAGACGGCGTTGGTGATTCGACCATCCAAGTGAGGGACTGTGTTTCACTGGCTTGTTCAACACGGTAAACATCATATAATAAAAACGGTCCAAAATCAAGAGTTTAATCTTGACATATTAGTTAAAAATGACCCATTTTTATTTAAATTTCGTTTTAATTTCCATAACGACATCTCGTAGAGAAGCGGCTTTTTCGAACTCTAAATTCTTAGCAGCTTGTTTCATTTCATATTCCATTGTCTCGATTAATTCACGACGCTCATCTCGTGATAATTTTTTAATTTTCGCTTCAGTTAATCCTTCGCCATCATCATCGTCAACTTTGGCAATACTGATTAAATCTGGTACTTCTTTACGGATTGTCTTCGGTGTAATACCATGCTCTTCGTTAAAAGCTTGTTGGATAGCACGACGTCGCTCAGTCTCATCAATTGTTATACGCATAGAATTGGTAATGTTATCAGCATACATTATGACTCGACCATCTGAGTTACGTGCAGCACGACCAACTGTTTGGATGAGTGATCTTGTACTACGCAAGAAGCCTTCTTTATCGGCATCTAAGATAGCAACTAGAGAAACTTCTGGAACATCTAATCCTTCACGCAGTAAGTTAATACCGACTAGAACATCAAACTCACCCATGCGTAACTCACGGATAATTTCTGTACGCTCTAATGTTTTAATATCACTGTGTAAGTACTTCACTTTTATACCAATTTCTTTTAAATAGTCGGTTAAATCTTCTGACATTTTCTTCGTCAATGTCGTCACAAATGTTCGTTCATTCTTATCGATACGTTTTTGAATTTCTTCAATTAAATCATCAATTTGACCTTCGATTGGACGAACTTCAATTAATGGGTCAAGTAAGCCAGTTGGTCGAATGATTTGCTCAACGACCTGAGTAGAACGATCCAATTCATAATCAGCTGGCGTTGCTGAAATATAACAAATTTGTGGTACACGTTTTTCAAATTCCTCAAGTCTGAGCGGGCGGTTATCTAATGCACTCGGTAATCTAAATCCGTGATTTACAAGCATTTCTTTACGAGCTTTATCCCCATTATACATACCGCGAATTTGTGGCATCGTCATGTGAGACTCATCGATAATAAACAGTGAATCTTCAGGGAAGAAGTCTAGTAATGTATATGGTGGCTCACCTGGTTTACGTCCATCCATGTGTCTTGAGTAGTTTTCTATTCCAGAACAGTAACCCATTTCCATTAACATCTCTAAGTCATACTCCGTACGTTGTTCAAGTCTTTGAGCTTCAAGTAATTTATTTTCATCATTTAACTTACTTAATTGCTGCTTCAACTCTAACTGGATAGATTTCACAGCTTCTTCCGTCTGTTCTTTACTAGATACGAAGTGTGTTGCTGGGAAGACTGCAACATGTTTTAATGATTCACGAACTTCTCCAGTTAGTACATCCACTTCTCTTATTCGGTCTATCTCATCGCCGAAGAATTCCACTCGAATCGCCTCACTGCCTCGAGACGCTAAGAAAATTTCGACAACATCTCCGCGAACACGGAAACGCCCACGTTGAAAATCGATATCGTTACGTTCATATTGCATTTCAACTAACCGAGTTAATAATTCCTCACGACTAATCTCAATACCTTCTCTTAAAGATAAGACATGATCTCGGTAATCAAGTGGATTCACTAAACCATAAATACAAGAAACAGAAGCCACGACGATAGTATCACGGCGTTCAAGCAACGAACTGGTAGCTGCGTGTCTTAACTTATCAATTTCATCGTTAATACTTGCATCTTTTTCAATAAAAGTATCTGTCGATGGTACATAAGCTTCTGGTTGATAATAATCATAATAACTTACAAAATATTCAACAGCATTATTCGGAAAGAACTCTTTAAATTCTGTATATAGTTGACCAGCAAGCGTTTTGTTATGAGCAATAACCAATGTGGGCTTATTAACTTCTTGAATCACATTGGACATGGTAAATGTTTTACCCGTTCCCGTAGCCCCTAGTAGAACTTGTTCCTTATCTCCACGTTTAATTCCTTTCACCAATTCTCTAATGGCTTCAGGTTGGTCACCGGCAGGTTGATATTTGGACTGTAAATCATAAATTGATTGATCCTGTGACATAATAATACTCCTTTGAATTCTCTACTATTATCATAACATAAGGTAAAATTTATTATCGACTTAAACTATCAATGATGGGCGAAGAAAAAAAGCCCCATAATTGGGACTTTTAATTTTACTAATTATAATTTGCTAGCTAAGCGTGATTTATCACGAGCTGCTTTGTTTTTGTGTATATGGCCTTTTGCTACTGCTCGGTCAATTCTTTTAACAGCTTGACGGTATAAATCTTGAACGTTTTCACCATCATTTTCCACTGCTTTAATAAATTGTTTTTTAGCAGTTTTCATACGAGTAATTTGACCTTGATGTAAAACTGATTTCTTTTCATCTTGTCTAATTCGTTTAATTGTTTGTGCATTATTTGCCATTTAAGACACTCCTTTTATACATTCGTTAATGCATCAATATTTTGAAAACAGACTGATACATTTTTTAACTTTTTCAGTATACAAAATTTCAAACTAGAATGCAACAGAAATTAGATAACTATATTTTTAAAGTATGTCTTAACTGCTAACTTGTCTAATTATGAGTGAACTCGTCTTCGAGAATCATTAAAGTTCATCACGAACAGTTCAAATTGCAACTTAGATTCAACTTGTCCAGATTTAATCATATAATCTGTGTCAATCAACTGTCGATATGCCGTAGATAAAAGTTCTTTTGAAAATTGTTTCTCCTGCTGCAGGGCCAGTTTCACTCGATACGGATGTATTTTTAAGCTTCTGGTAATTTCTTGAGCTTGGTAGCCTTGAGTTCTTAAAATTTTCGCTTGAATTAATAATCGGAATTGTCCCATCATAATTGCAATAATTTTAATTGGATCTTGTTTCTGTTTTAATAAATCATTATAAGATTGAATAGCTGCATGAACATTGCCGCTTAACACGTACTTATTGATATTAAAGATATTACTTTCCAATGATCTTGCCACTAAAAGATTAATTGTTTCAATAGTAATTGTTCGGTCATCACTATGAAATAAGAATAATTTATCAAGCTCTGACATAATTGCAGTTAACTGATGGTTTGTTCGTTCAATTAAGACATCCATCGCTCTTGGTTCAAATGAAAAGCCCTTTGAACTGACATAATTAGCTATATAAGCTGGTAATTCACGTTCATTCATTGGATTGACATCTAAGACTTCCGCATGCTTAGTCAATAATTTAGTGATTTTTTTGCGTTTATCTAGCTTTTCATAAGGCGCAAAAATAACCATAACTGAAAAATCAGATGGATTTTCAACATATTGCATAAATTGGTTTAAATCATGTTCGACATCAGTTTTTACTTTCTCTCCAGTTAAAAAATACGGATCTTGAATGAATACTAAACGTCTGTCACCAAAAAATGGAAATGATTCAGCTTCTTGAACAGCAAGGTCAACAGGCGTTTCCTTCATATTAAATTGACCAAAGTTCATACTCGCTTCATCTTCATCTAAAACCGAATCCCCAAAAGCTTGTTTTGTTTTTTCGATTAAATATTGTTCATTACCTAAAACTAAGTATACAGGTTTAAATAGTTTATTCTTTATTTCATTCAGTTGTTTTTGTAATTGACTCATTCTATTTCTCCTTAAGTTCTATTTTACAGTAATGAACGGGTTAAACAACCGATTAATGATTTCATAATGACTATAGCGGTACAACACCCCTCCATCTTCATCCGTTCGGTAAATAACTGTCCCTTGACGTTCTAATCGCTCTATCACTTCATTATTTGGGTGATTATATCGATTGTTTTCTCCTACTGAAATTAACGCTGTTTTAGGATTATAAAAATCAATAAATATTTCTGAAGATGATGTACGACTACCGTGATGACCGACTTTTAATATATCGACAGACATCTTTGGATATTGCTTCATTAATATCTGCTCACCTGTTTCTTCCAAGTCTCCCGTAAAAAGCCAACCGTTTTCTCCTATTTTTGTATAGATGACAAGCGATGTATCGTTACTATCTTCATCCGCTTTAATTGGATGTAAAAGTGCGAGATCGATACTCTTATACTGTTCAATGGATGGAACGTTCGCTGCTTTATATATTTTTTTAGACTGAGTGACTAATGGTTTCAACAACTCACTATTTAGTGCACTTTCAGTAGCCACAATTTCTTTAATTGGGATTAACTTTATTAAATTGCCCAATTCACCAACATGATCAAAGTCACCGTGTGTTAAATATAGTCGTTCTATTTCATTTATCCCAAAAGATTTTAAAGTCGGTACGATTTCTTTTTCTGCTAATGTATATTTCTTTTTTCGCTCTTGCCATGGTTCTTTCTTAGTCCATGAAAATTGGCCACCAGTATCAATTAAGACAGCCTTATTTGAAAATGGTGCTTTAATCATCACTGAATCTCCTTGTCCAACATCAATCATATAGATATAATTCATGGGTGATAAAGAATTGCTATTTAAACTGATAAGATATAAAACAATTCCAAAATATAACCATTTACTTTTTAATTGATTTATCTTTATAAGAACAATCACTATGGTTATTGTTAACACTAGATAACTGGTAAGTGTTAATCTTCCCGGAACAATAGTTAATAAATCATAAGACGTTAAAGAATGTAATACTTTTTCTGAAAATGTAATTATTGTATTAGTCAAAACTGTTAAGAATAATGAGATGTTCATCTGCTTAAATAAAAGACCAACAAAAAATGTCAAAACGACTAATGGAAATAGTACCATTGAAAAAATGGGAACATAAATAAGATTAATAAAAAATGCACTCAGTGGGTATTCATAAAAATGATACGTTATTATAGGTATGCTAATCATATTCACAAGAATATTTACGATAACCATCTGAGTGAGTGATCTATACTTGTCAAGTGTATGATTTTCACTGAGCAAAATAAGCAATCCACTTAAAGCATAACTTAGCTGGAAACCAATCGAATAAATGTTACTTGGATTGATTAAGAGAGCTATAATCATAGTAATTGACCAGCAGTCACTCTTGCTTAACTTTATGTTACAAACTTTTACTGTGGATTGAAGAATATTAGAAACTACCGCTCGAAAGACACTGACTCCTGCACCAGCGATAAATAAATAAATCGGCAACGTAATGATTATCGCTAATGATGACCGTTCACGACTAACTCTCAATGTTCGCAAGAGACCTTTTACAGTATTAATCAATAAATCAATGTGTAAGCCTGAAATACTAATCAAATGGATGATTCCTAAACTACGATACAAATCAACTATTTCAATGTCCATTGCATCGATATTAGCAAATATTAATGCTTGAATATACCCTAGCACAGGGCCATCGAAAATCCGCATGACGAACTGCTTCATTTTATATCTCAAATAATCAAGTTGGATATTCAAAGGTAATTTTATGTCTTCATTAATTGGTTGAAGTTCGTTCACTTTAAACTGATAAAAAATACCTTTACGTTTCAAATATGTATTGTAATTAAATTGGTTGATATTTCTATTTTCACTAGGCTCTTTAAGCTCGCCCTTAACTTTGATAACTATAGATTCTAATTCTTTCAGAGTGTTTTTATCGCTCTCAGTTGGAATGGTGTGATGAGCAACGATCATTTCATCAAATTGATCAATATAGCCTTCAAACTTGAGCTGATCACCATCAATCGAATATGTGGTTGGTTTAATGAAAAGTACTGCTGTATCTATAGTTTCATCAATTCTAGACTCTTCATCATTTTTACAGTTTCTAACTACGAATATTAAAGATACAATTCCCACAATAAATAAAAGTTTTTTATCTTTAATCATCAATAAACGAATTAACCAATAAAGTAGTAAACACAATGCCCAGATATTGTTAAGACTTAAAAAGATAGATAAAAAAATTAATGTCATTGCGACAAAAATCCATCTATATGTCATCAATTAACTCATTCATAAGTAATGAATTGTTCGATTTGTTTAAATATATTTTGATCTAACTCAACTTGTTCCGCAGAAACATTGGCTTTTTCAAGTAATTCTTTTGCATAAGGATGATTATGGTAATCTTCTAAATAGTAAATATTACTAATTCCTGACTGAATAATATGTTTTGTACATTGTAAGCAAGGAAAATGAGTGACATATATCGATGCCCCTTCCGTAGAAGAACCAAATTTGCTACATTGTAAGATCGCATTCTCTTCAGCATGAACGGTTCTTAAACAGTGCCCATCTTGCATATAGCAGCCGACATCAATACAGTGATCTTCACCGCTCACAGATCCATTATAGCCACCTGATATTACTCGCTTATCACGGACAATGGTCGCTCCAACTGACAAACGATTACATGTACTACGCATCGAGATCAAAATACTTTGTGCCATAAAATACTGATCCCATGGAATTCTTTTCGTCATTTTACTTACCCCTTTCTGTATATGTCATAGTATACAGAATTTTTCATCCTTATAAATGCTAGATTGTTAGATTCTCTTTTAAACTATCGAACGTTTTATCTCCAATACCTGATACATTTGTTATTTCTTCAATTGAATTAAAAGGGCCATGCTCTTCACGATACTTTATGATATTGTCTGCTTTTACTGATCCGATGCTATTTAATTGCATTAACTCATCTTTTGATGCTAAGTTAATATTTATTTTCTGACTTTCTGAAGAAGTTTCAGAACTAGGTTGAGCAACTGCTAATGGGTCCTCTTCGCCACCAACATAAACAACCATTTGATCTTGTACTTTTTCAGCCAAATTGACAGTTAAAGTATTGGCTTCTTCAGTAAATCCACCTGCTAATTCAACAACATCTTGAACTCGAGATTCATTTAAAACCTCATAAACACCAGGACGCACCACATTACCTTTAATATCCACCATGATCCATTCTGGTTCTGATACTTGTGGCGGTTGCTCTATTAATACTTCATCTGTTTCATTTGTCGAATCCACCTGTCCAATCACAGCTTCAACTGTCTGTTCATTGTCTGAAGGTTGCCGAATAATCATTGTAAAAATACCTAGCAATAATCCTATAGTAACAATTAGTGTGACATGCCAATAAGTAGTTAGTTTATCTTTAACCATTTCAATAAAATACGCCATAATCCTCCCACCTTTATCATAATCACTTTATAATACGCAATTACTTTTAAAATCCATCAAAAAAGACGATGCCGGGCATCGTCTTTTCATATATTGAGTGTAATCAGTTATTTATTTTAATTTACTTTTAATTAAATCATCAACTGATCTAGGTACCAAAGTGCTTAAATCACCGTTAAAGTGAGCAATTTCGCGTACTAAAGTTGAACTGATAGGTCTCACTTCTTTGGAAGCCATCAGATAGACAGTCTCAAGATTAGGAGCTTGTGTTTTATTCAAGCTATCAATTTCGATTTCATATTCGAAATCTTTTGTTGAACGGAGTCCACGAATTAAAACATTAGCACTATGTTCTTGAGCAAAATCTACAATCAAACCATCTGTAAATTTAACTACTTTTACATTTGATAAACCTTCATCGTCAATAGTTTCTTGAATAGTTCTTACTTTTTCATTCAAAGTTAAAAAGGTATTTTTACTCGTATTCGTTGCTACTGCAATGATTAACTTATCATATAGCTTGGCACTTCTTTTAATAATATCTAGGTGCCCCAGTGTAATAGGATCAAAACTTCCTGCGTAAACAGCTTTATTCATCCATCGACTCCTGTTCATAAATCGTCACTAACGTTTGACCGTATTTTTTCTGTTTGTATAAACGAAGTGGACCAATATGCTCTGGCATTTCAAAGTCGGCATCTGTTTCACAAACAACTAAGGCACCTATCTTCAGTAATTCATTCACAATCATCCACTGAACATCATCAATAAGTGCTTCACTTCCATAAGGTGGATCTAAAAATACAAGATCAAACTTAATTTGTTTATGCAAAAATGTTGTTAAGGCTTTTGAAGCTGGCATTCGGTAAACAAAGAATTTCTCTTCATCTTTTGTGATTCCGATATTATTGTTAATAGATTCAATAGCACTTGGATCTGTGTCAACAAGATAAGCCTCATCAGCTCCTCTTGACACCGCCTCAATCCCTAATGCTCCTGTTCCTGAATAAAGATCAAGAACAAGTCCCCCATCAAAATAAGGTCCAATTAAGTTAAACATGGATTCTTTTATTTTATCTGTTGTTGGTCTTGTCTCACCACTGACTATTCCTTTAAGTGGGCGTCCACCGTATTCTCCTGCAATAATTCGCATTAATTTTTCACCTTACTTTTCTAACTGGCTAAAGAGTTCAATACTTTCTTTGTTTTCATTAACTTCTTTAGCTTTTTTATTCAACGCATCTAAGAGGCCATCATACTCATAAGTTAATTCATTATAGTGACTGATTTCAATACTTCTTACGAAATGGAGCTTTTTTAATTTTTCTTGAATGTTCTCAACTTGATCATCATCTACATAAAGTACAGCATATTTTAATTTACGTGAAACATAATGTAGTAAACCATATTGCTTTAATTTGTTGACGTATTTAGGTGTATATAACCAGATAACAAGTCCAACACGGTGTTTAAATTGGGTATGCAACGTTTAATCACTCTCTCTACAAATAATTCGTATACGATAAATGTTTAAACAAGAAAAGACCCATTTACTGAAGCGGGTCTTTTCAATCGTTTATTTTAGTTTTGACTGTCAACGGCATGATTGTAAACATCATTAAGATGTTTCTCTAACTCTGCCATCATTAAGTGTCCTTCTTCTTCAGGAATCATATTCATTCGAACTGCAAATTCAATTTTTTTTGAAAAACCAAATAGTTGCGTATCTATAACTTCTTCAAAAGCTGGACATGATACACAGAGATGACGTTGATTCTCAATTAATTTAGAAATCTTCGTGGCATCTTCCATCAAAACATCTTTAGCAACTTCTACTTTTAAATAATCCAAATCATGCCCTCCTTAACTTTTTATACTAATCTATTATAACATACTTTTATATGACAACAAGATTAAGCTTTGTGCTTCTGAGCTTTTTCACGTTGGTTTTTATTTAAGATTTTCTTACGTAAACGAATCGATTCTGGTGTAACTTCAACATACTCATCATCCGCAATAAACTCAATTGATTCTTCAAGTGACATGATTTTTGGACGCTTAATAACATTTGTTTGGTCTTTTGTTGCTGAACGGACGTTAGTTTTTTGTTTTTCTTTTGTAATGTTTACAGCTAGGTCATTATCACGGTTATTCATACCGACAATCATTCCTTCATAAACGTCAGTACCAGGTTCTAAGAAAATCGTTCCACGCTCTTCTAAGTTCATGATGCTATAAGTGGTTGCTGTACCATTTTCCATAGATACTAACGCACCGTTCTTACGTTCACCAGCAGTTCCATCGATCACTGGCGCATATTCATCAAATGTATGATTCATAATACCGTAACCATGTGTCATTGATAAGAATTCATTGGTAAATCCAATAAGACCTCTAGCAGGTACTTGGAATACAATACGTACTTGACCGTTTCCAGAGTGAACCATATCTTTCATTTCGCCTCTACGTTGACCTAGTGCTTCAATAATTGATCCCATATATTCTTCAGGAGAATCAATTTGAACACGTTCAAATGGTTCACACTTCACACCATCAATCTCTTTAATAATCACTTCGGGACGTGAGACTTGTAATTCGAAACCTTCACGACGCATATTTTCAATTAAAATTGATAAGTGTAGTTCACCTCGGCCAGAAACAATCCATACATCAGGTGAATCCGTTTTATCTACTTTTAAAGATACATCCGTTTGTAGTTGTGTATATAATCGTTCTTCAATTTTAGATGAAGTTACCCATTTACCTTCACGACCAGCAAATGGAGAGTTATTCGCTAAGAATGTCATCTGCAATGTCGGTTCATCGATATGAAGTTTTGGAAGAGGATCAACTTGATCAGTTGGAGTCACGGTCTCACCAACAAAGATATCTTCAAAACCAGAAACAGCAATTAAATCACCTGCTTTAGCAGTTTTGATTTCTCGTTTGTCTAATCCAAAGAATCCAAATAATTTAGTTACTCTAAAGTTCTTCGTTGTCCCATCTAATTTACTTAATGTAACACTATCTCCGACACTAATCGTCCCTCTGAATACTCGGCCAATCCCAATACGTCCTACATAATCATTATAGTCAAGTAGTGATACTTGGAACTGTAGTGGTTCGTCACTATTGTCTATTGGTGCCGGTACTTTAGCTAAAATGGTTTCAAAAATAGGACTCATTGTATTTTCTTGTTTAGATGGGTCAGGAGAAAAGCTACTTGTACCATTTAATGCTGAAGCATAAACAACAGGGAATTCTAATTGGTCTTCATCGGCATCTAATTCAATTAATAAATCAAGAACTTCATCTAATACTTTTTCAACATCCGCTGTTGGTTTATCAATCTTATTCACCACAACGATGGGTTGCAGATCATGTTCTAATGCTTTCTTAAGTACAAATCGTGTTTGTGGCATAGTACCTTCATAAGCATCAACCACAAGAATGACGCCATCAACCATTTTCATAATACGTTCTACTTCACCACCGAAGTCTGCGTGTCCTGGTGTATCTAGTATATTGATAAACGTATCATTATATTTTACCGCTGTGTTTTTGGCTAGAATTGTGATACCACGTTCTTTTTCAATATCATCTGAGTCCATAACACGGTCGCCCAGAGTTGTGTGTGAGTCTAGTGTATTTGATTGTTCTAATAATTGGTTAACTAACGTTGTTTTACCATGATCAACGTGGGCAATAATAGCAATATTTCTTATATCTTCTCTTTTTTTCACAGGTTTAATCCCTCCAAAATACTCGGTTATCAACTAAAAAAACATACAGCCCACAGTATAGCAATAGGTGTATGTTTCCTTACTTTACAGCAGAATCATTATACCAATAATAATTAGACCACTGCAATAAACTTTTACGATTGTTTAAATATATTTATGATTTCTTCATGGGCTTTTTGATTGGCAATAATAATTTTACACGGTTTAAGCAAATCAATTGGTTGATTATTAAAGTCCGTTAGCTTAGCATTCATCTCTTCTGCAAAAATATTTGCAGCAGCAAAGTCCCAAGGCTTTAAGTTCGAGGCAACATAAGCAACTGTACGACTTGAAATGACTTCTATAGCTTCAATACCAGCTGACCCATAAAGTCGTAACCCTAAAGTGTTAGAGAGAATGTTTTTAATGGCATTATTTTGATGTTGACTTACTAATTTGGAATTAAGTGCAGTTAATCCTTCACTTAACCCGCGTTTTAAAATGGGTTTTATTTGCTTATTATTACAATAAGCTCCCTCACCACGTATGACATGGTAGAATTTGTCTTTCATTACATCATAAATGTACCCCAACTTCCCGATCCCATTTTCATAATAAGCAAGCATGATACAAAAGTTTTCTTTCTGTTTTACAAAATTTAATGTCCCATCTATAGGATCGATAAACCAAATAGAATCTGACATATCTGTAACATCGTCTCCAAACCCTTCTTCACTAACAATCTTATGAGTTGGAAATGTTGCGTGTATTTTGCTGACAATAAATTTTTCCGTCTCAAAATCTAAGTTGGTCACTAAGTCATTAGGCGTTGTTTTGACTTTTACGGATAGTTGCTCGTTTATTTCAGATCTGATATGGTCTGCTGCTTCCCTAATCCACCCTGTTACTGTCTGATGAATCTCATCGATGTTATTCATACTGACACCCCATAAATTTTTACTATAGTTTTAGTTTATCATAAATGGCTAACAAAAAAACCACTAGGCGCTTAACCTAGTGGTTTTAAAATAAATTACATGTGGATTGGTAATCCTAATGCCGCTTCTGCAGCGTCCATTGTAACTTCTGCTAATGTTGGGTGAGCGTGAATAGTTAATGCGATATCTTCTGCATTCATGCCACTTTCAATTGCTAAACCAATCTCAGCAACAATGTCAGATGCACCAGCACCAGCAATTTGTCCACCAACAATAACATTATCTTCTTTAGTTGTAATTAAACGAACGAAACCGTCTGTTGCGTTTAATGATAATGCACGACCGTTACCAGCTAATGGGAATGTTGTAGCTTTAACTTCTAAGCCAGCTTCCTTCGCTTCAGCTTCAGAATAACCAACGATAGCTAATTCAGGATCTGTAAATGAAACAGCAGGCATTGCACGGTAATCAACCGCTGAGTTTTTACCTGAAATTGCTTCAGCTGCCACTTTACCTTCATATGAAGCTTTATGAGCTAACGCTGCACCTGGAACGATATCACCGATAGCCCAGATACTGTCAACACTTGTACGGCCTTGTTTATCAACTTTTACAAGTCCACGGTCATCTAATTCTACACCTATAGCTTCTAAACCTAATTCTTCAGTGTTTGGTCGACGACCTACAGTAACTAAAACGTAGTCTGCTTCAATTGTGTGCTCTTCACCTTTAGCTTCGTAAGTTACTTTTACACCATTGTCTGTTTCTTCAGCATTTTTAGCTGTAGCTTCAGTAACAATGTCGATTTTTTTCTTACGTTTGAATTCTTTTTCAACTAATTTGACCATATCTTTATCAAATCCGCCTAAGATTGTTGAAGCACCTTCAAGGATTGTAACATCTGCACCTAAGTTAGCGTATGCTCCTGCTAATTCAGATCCGATGTAACCTCCACCAACAACTACTAGTTTTTCTGGTACTTCTGTTAAACTTAATGCAGCAGTTGAATCAAGAACACGTTCAGATTTAAAGCTAAATCCTGGGATTTCAATTGGAGTAGAGCCCGTTGCTAAAATAGCGTTGTTAAATGAGTACGTTTGACCGCCCTCTTCAGTTGATACACGCATTTTATTTGCAGTATTGATGTATGCTTCTCCGCGAATGATCTCAACACCATTCTTTTTAAGCAAACCTTCAACACCTTTTGTTAAACGTTTAACAACTTTATCGTTTTTCCATTCTTGAGTTTTGGTAAAGTCTAATTCAACGTCACCTGTTGTAACACCAAATGTTTGAGAATCTAATGCGTCTTGGTATTTGTGACCAGCAGCAATTAATGCTTTAGAAGGAATACAACCAACGTTTAAGCATACACCACCAATAAATTCACGTTCAACAATAGCAACTTTTTGGCCCATTTGAGCTGCACGAATAGCAGCTACATAACCACCAGGTCCTGAACCAATTACAACTGTATCTAATTCTTCTGTAAAATCTGCAACAACCATTTAATTATCGCCTCAACCTTCCATTAATAATAATTCTGGGTCTTCAATAACACGTTTTAAGTGGTTCAATGCGCGTTGACCATCTGCCCCGTCAATTATACGGTGGTCAATAACTAATGATAATTCTTGAACTGGTGCTACAGCTAACTCACCATTTTCATCAACGATAGGTTTTTTCTTAATACGTCCAATACCTAAAATCGCTGCTTCAGGGTGATTAATCACTGGTGAGAAGAAACCGCCATTAACTGAACCAATATTTGTAATTGAAATTGATCCGCCAGACATATCTTCTGTATTCAATTTACCATTTTGAGCTTTTTCAGCTTTCTCAGCAATCTCATCAGCTATCTCATACATTGATTTCTTATCAGCATCTCTGATGACCGGTACAAACAGACCGTTTGGAGTATCAGTAGCTATACCAATGTTATAATAGTTTTTATGAACAATTTCGTCTGTTGTATCATCCAATGACGTATTTAGTACTGGATACTTCTTAAGTGTTGATACAAGTGCTTTCACAATATATGGTAAGAATGTTAATTTAGTACCTTGTTCAGCAGCTTGTTCTTTAAATTTATTTCTGTGTTCCATTAATTTAGTTGCGTTCGCTTCATCAAATAAAGTGAACGAAGGAATAGTAGTTGTACTATTTACCATTGCATTCGCAATAGCACGGCGAGTTGTACTCATTTTCTCGCGTGTTTCTAATTCTTCTAATGGTGAAGAATATGGTTTAACTTCTTTAGAAACTGTAGTTGTAGCTGCTTGTATGCTTGTTTCTTCTGTTTCTGAAGTAGCTTCAGTTGATGCAGTACCATCGAAGTTATCAATATCTTCTCGAGTTACACGGCCACCTTTACCAGTACCTTGAACTTGAGTAATGTCAACACCATTATCACGTGCATATTGGCGAACTGAAGGCATTGCTAAAACT
>DATGUS010000033.1:0-3185 GCA_035301245.1 Alloiococcus sp.
AGCGATTGGTACACATAACAGTTTGCTTGAAAATTCCAAATTGTATCAAAAGATTGTCGCATCACAAGATGAAATTAAATTATCGATGTAAATACAAACAATCTTATTTAATAAAGGGGTTATTTAATGTCATTCAGTCGACTGAAGGAACCTTTTCAATATAAAAAGATTCCCCTAGACACTTTGTCCAGACATAAACATAAACGAGCAGAAAATACTTGGGGAACCATTAAAAGAATCATTACTTATCTTATGGATTATAAATGGCTTTTAGTTCTTGTCATCTTTATGGTACTTATCAGCTCATCAATGGGGTTGCTCGGCCCTTATCTAGTAGGTATGGCTATTGATGACTTTATAGACATGCAGAAAACAGACGGCCTTTTAACCTTAATTGGTTGGCTCATTTTGATTTATATCTTACATTCTTCTTCAATCTTTTTACAAAACTTTTGGATGATTGGAATCGCACAAAAAACTGTGTTCAATTTACGAAAAGAACTGTTTGAAAAGTTCCACCAACTACCTATTTCATTTTTCGATAAACGTCAGCAAGGAGAATTAATGAGCCGGGTTACGAATGATATCGATAATATTAACAACACGCTCAATGATTCTATAATACAAGTGTTTGCTAGTATCATTACACTAATAGGAACTGTTTCTGTTATGCTTTATTTAAGCCCGTTACTCACTTTAATCACGATGGTCATCATTCCAATCCTATTCATTAGCATGCGCTGGATAACAAAACGAACAGGACCATTATATAAATTGCAACAAAGTGATCTTGGAGAAGTAAACGGTTATGTTGAAGAAATAGTCTCCGGTCAACAAGTCGTTAAGACATACTCTCAAGAAGATCGTGTGATGGAAGAATTCAAGGAAAAAAGCAGTACATTACAAAGGTCTGGATTTTGGGCAAATACTATTTCCGGCTTTATTCCAAAAGTAATGAACACATTGAATTTCCTAAGTTTTTCTCTCATTGCTTTATTTGGTGGTATATTTGTATTAAAAGGCTATATCACAGTGGGTGTTATTGTTATTTTCACTGAATACGCCCGCCAGTTTACTAGACCTTTAAATGAATTATCTAACCAATTTAATATTTTACTTTCAGCGGTTGCTGGGGCTGAACGTGTCTTTTCGATATTGGATGAGGATGTGGAAGAAATCGATGAAACAGATGCCAAAACAATAACAGAGACATCAGGTGCCTTTGATTTTAAACAGGTCAACTTTTCTTATGAAGATAAACAAGTACTGCATGATATTTCTTTTACGGTAGCTCCTGGTGAAATGGTGGCATTCGTAGGTCACACTGGTGCAGGAAAAACAACGATTGTTAATTTAATCACTAGATTTTACAATTATGATTCCGGAAAAATTTTACTTGATGGATTGGATTTAAAGGATATTAAGCGTACAAGTCTTAGATCCCATATCGCCTTTGTGCTACAAGACACTTTTTTATTCAAAGGAACCGTCAGAGAGAATATTCGCTATGGCCGGCTTGATGCTACAAATGAAGATATTATGAATGCTGCTAAAAGATCCAATGCACATGGTTTTATCAAACGATTACCGAATGGGTATGATACGATGCTAGATCAAGATGGTTCTAGTATTAGTCAAGGTCAAAAGCAATTGCTCACTATTGCTAGAGCAATGATAGCTGAACCGAGCATCTTAATTTTAGATGAAGCAACTAGTAATATTGATACCATTACAGAACTTAAAATTCAAGAGGGATTACAACGACTGATGCAAGGTAGAACCAGTTTCGTTATCGCTCATAGACTGAATACGATTCAACAGGCTGATAATATATTAATGTTAGAAGATGGGCGTATTCTTGAGCAAGGAAACCATACCGCTTTAATGAAAAAGCAAGGTGCTTACTATCAACTGTACAGTGGTAAACAAAAAGAATTAAATTAAGGAGTGTGTTTTTATGGTACGTTTAGGAAAAATGGTGAACAAACATATCAAAAGTGAATTTCTTCAAGAAGAGAAGCAAGTTAAAATTTATTTACCCGAAACATTTGATAATCTATATGAAACGAAATGTTGCTTTATGCAAGATGGAGATGATTACTTTCAAATGGGAAGAGTCGCTACATTAAGTGATAACCTGCACGAAAACGGTGCTATACAAAATACTGTTTTTATAGGCATTCATTATGAAGATCGACACGATCGTTTAAAAAAGTACCACCCATCAGGCGATGAGTATGAGAACTATCAACGCTTTCTTATAGAAGAAGTGATACCAATGATTAAAGATATTGTACCTATTAATCCTTTAGGTACAGAACACAGTTTAATGGGAGATTCACTTGCTGGTACTTTTGCTATTGTTACAGCCCTTCAATATCCAGGATATTTTAATCAAATCATCATGCAATCACCATTAATAGATGATACAGTTTCATCTGTTATTAAAGCAGCAGATAAACAACACTTATCCATTTACCATTCTATAGGTTTAAATGAAACGGCCGTCTATACAACTGAAAAAAAAGAAGTTGATTTCGTCCAGCCAAATAAAGTAATCTCAAAATACTTAAAAGAAAACTTCTCAGATTATACCTTTGCTGAAATTCCTGCAGGCAATCACACATGGAAATATTGGCAGGAAGAATTACCCGAAGTTTTGGAAGATATGTTTGGTTAAATATTTGATTCCATTTCATAAAGCCAGTATCTGGTTCGGATTTCCTTTTATAATAAGCACTTATGAAATTGATTCATTTTGATTCTTGATACTTTATTCCCTTTCTATCTCTCTCTTTTTTTGTTATACTGAGTAATAATAATATGAGAACAGAAACGAAATAATCATAATCGGAGGTAAGATAATGAAATATGGAATTGCGATTTTTCCATCAAAAGCTATACAAGATGAAGCGAACGCTTTACGTAAACGCTATGACCCTGAATATGCGATGATTCCCCCGCATATTACCCTTAAACCTGGATTTAATCTAGGAGATACTTCAATAAGCGACATCACGAAAATCCTACAAGAGATTTCTAATGATACTAAACCGTTTAAAATTAATATTAACAAAGTCAGCACCTTTGCACCGGTAACGAATACTATTTATTTTAAAGTTGATCCAGAACCAGAATTGGATGCACTTCATAAGAAAATACAAGAAAGTATTTCTTCAAGTGAC
>DATGUS010000034.1:0-22001 GCA_035301245.1 Alloiococcus sp.
TGATCACCACGTTCCATCAGTGGTGAACCATGTAATTATGCGTCAAGAATTCCTAACTGCCTATGTTCCTTACCAACCAGAAGTTTCACAAGGTGAACTACAAGCCCTATTCGAGTGGCAAACAATGATTGCTGAACTTACGGGTATGGACTTAGCAAACTGTGGCTTATATGATGCATATACCGCAGTTGCTGAAGCAACCAACTTAGCAATTGGTCATGTTCGTAAATCAAACAAAGTTTTAGTTTCTAAGGGATTAAACCCACAAGCCATTGCAACAACTAAGACTTATGCTTTTGGTAAAGAATATGAAGTTGAGGAAGTAGACTTAAATGGAGACATAACCGATTTAGAAGATTTAAAATCTAAATTATCAAAAGACGTTGCAGCTGTGGTTGTTCAATATCCTAACTTCTTCGGTTCCATTGAAGACTTAAAAGCGATTAAAGAGCTCCTGGCTGATACAAAAACATTATTAATCGTTTCAAGTAACCCCTTGGCATTAGGCAAATTAGCTGCTCCTGGTGATCTCGGTGCTGATATTACAGTGGGTAACGTTCAACCATTTGGTATCCCGATGTCATTAGGTGGACCACACTGTGGATACTTCGCAGTAACTAAAAAGTTAATGCGAAAAATCCCTTCACGTATTGTTGGTGAAACAATTGATGAAGATGGCAAACGTGGCTTTGTTATGGCATTATCTACACGTGAGCAACATATTCGTCGTGAAAAAGCGACTTCCAACTACTCTTCTAACCAAGCGTTATACGCATTGGCATCTGCAGTAGCCATGTCTGCTTATGGTAAACAAGGTGTTCAAGACCTTGCACAAGCAAACATTAACAACGCACACTATCTAGCTAATCAATTACAAGATAATGGCTTTGAATTATTAAATACAAAACCATTCTTTAACGAATTTACAATTAAGTTAGATAAAGACATTAAAGAAGTAAACAAAGCATTACACCAAAAAGGTTTCGTTGGAGGCTACGACGCATCTGCTGACTACGGTCAAGATCATGCTTATTTACTTGCTGCTACAGAAAAGCGTACGAAAGAAGAGATGGACGACTTTGTTCAAGCTCTAGTGGGGGTGACTAAATAATGAATTTACAAGATTATGATAAATTAATTTTTGAAATTTCTTCTGAAGGTCATACGGCTTATGATTTACCACAATCAGATGTTGAAGAATACGATTTAACGTCGGAGTTAGGTGATTACGCTCGTAAAGAGCCTGCACGCCTACCTGAAGTTTCAGAATTACAGTTAATGCGTCACTATACGGCACTATCTAATCGTAACTTCGGTGTTGAGTCAGGGCCTTATCCATTAGGCTCATGTACCATGAAATATAATCCTAAAGTAAACGAAAATATCGCTGCTTTAGATGGATTTGCAAATATCCACCCCAGTCAGGATCCTGAAACGGTACAAGGTGCTTTACAGTTAATGTATGAACTACAAGAGTATCTAAAAGAAATCACTGAACTTGATGCTGTAACATTACAACCTGCAGCAGGTGCTCACGGAGAATTAGCAGCGATCTTAGCGTTCAAAGCTTACTTCGAATCAATTGGGGAAGCAGAACAACGTACAACCATCTTAATTCCAGACTCAGCTCACGGTACTAACCCAGCAACAGCTGTGGTAGCAGGCTTTAAGACTTTAGAGTTACCATCTAACGAAGACGGTATCTTAGACGTTGAAGCCGTTCGTGAAGCGGTAGGTCCGGAAACAGCTGGTATTATGATTACTAACCCATCAACAGCTGGGTTATTCGAACAACACGCAAAAGAAATTGCTGACATTGTTCACGAAGCTGGTGGATTAGTATTCTACGACGGTGCTAACTTAAACGCTGTTATGGGTATCAGTTCTCCTGGTTCGATGGGGTTCGATGCCTGTCATATGAACTTACACAAGACATTTACAGGCCCTCATGGTGGTGGAGGACCAGGTTCAGGACCAATCGGTGTCGTTGAAAAATTAGCACCATTTATCCCAGGACCAAACGTTGTTAAAGACGGTGACACATATAAACTTGAGACACCTGAAAAATCTTATGGTCGAATTAAAGGTGACTATGGTAACTTTGGTGTTAACGTACGTGCTTACTCATACATTCGTGCTATGGGACCAGATGGTTTACGCCGAGTATCAGAAGACGCTGTTTTAAACGCAAACTACCTCCGTGTTCGTGTAAAAGATTACTTCGATGCACCGTTCAAACAGTACAACAAGAATGACTTTGTTCTTAGCTTAACTCGTCACAAAAAAGACTATAATGTGACCGCTAAGGATGTTGGTAAACGTCTATTAGACTACGGTATACATGCACCGACAACGTACTTCCCGCTGCATGTCCCTGAATGTTTAATGATCGAACCAACTGAAACAGAATCTAAACGCGATTTAGACTTTACAGCAGATGTGTTCATTAAGATCGCTAAAGAAATTGAAGAGAATCCAGAAGTGGTACAAAGCGCACCGCACAACACACCGGTTAGACGCTTAAATGAAGCACAAGCTTCACGTAAACCAGTTCTGAAATATCAATTTGAGGATCACAATAATAATGCACAATCCGCTACAAAATAGTATTGGATGCCACAAAACTCCTTGCTCGTATATCGAGTGAGGTGTTTTGTTTTTTATTCATCATAACTCAGGACTCTGATAAAATATTTAGAAATTAAATCAAAAAATTAACCTTGCAAATTATTTCGAAACTGATATACTTATAAATAGTAAGTAATAAATAATTAGTTATTAAAGGAGATTTTCATTTATGTCAGAATTTTCAAAATTATTAGAAAAACGTCGTACAATTTATGCTTTAGGTAACAACACCTCGTATTCTAAAGAGGAAATAGTCAATGCGATTCGTCATGCAGTCCGCCAATCACCATCTGCATCGAACAGTCAATCGACTCGCGCAGTTGTTCTATTTGATGAGGCAAATAAAAAAGCATGGAATCATATCTATGATGTTCAAAAAGACGTATTACCAGAACAAGCATGGAATATGATGTCAGGTGTTATAGAAAATGCACGTGACAGTGCAGTTGGAACGGTACTATTCTTTGAAGACCGTGATGCTGTAGAAGCAATGCCAACAAGTGAAGCTACCCGAGAAAATTACAAACAAAATAATGCGGGTATTGCTCAATATGCCGTATGGTTACGTTTAGCAGAAATGGATCTTGGTGCAAGCCTACAACACTTTAATGTAGGGTATGAACAAGGTTTCGATAAAGCACTTCGTGAAATGTTTGAATTACCAGAAACGTTTGAATTAATTGCTCAAATGCCATTTGGCTCAATTGAGCAAGAAGCTGGTGAAAAAGAGCATATAGATACTGACATTCAAGTAAAAGTACGTCACAATGTGAGTGAATAATATCAATAAATAACAAGGGGCTACGTTATAAATCTCTTGTTGATATAAAAGAAACGACCGTTAATTGGACTTTGTGATGTGACTCCTAAAAGTTAGGTTTTTACTCTAACTTTAGGGTCACATCATTGTTCCAATTATTCGGTCGTTTTTTTGATAGATTATTTGTTCATTAATAAAAAATATAAGTAAATAAATAATAATTAAAATACAATGTTAGTACTACAACAGAACTATAACAAATAAGCATTAGATATTTCCATTTAGGTAATAAATCTACCTTAGGATTGTTTAAAAAGTGATAAATAAAAAATAAAGCTACACCAGCAAGAGGAGCATATAATAAACTATAAAAGCCGATGGGAATGATGTTCATGAAACTAGCCGGAAAGCCAAATATCCAAATAAGAAACTGAACGATTAAGAAAAAGAGGTGGCTAACCAAGGAATACAATTTGAATTGTGGTCGATATGTAAGAGGGGTTAGTTTAGACATGGCTATATAGTGAATCGCAAATATCATAGCTAGAACAACAATTTGCAATCCATAATTTAACATATATAAATCCCCTTTCCTAAAAAATATCAATCAATATACTACTAAATATATCAGTATATTACAAATATTACAAGAGATTATCAAGGTTGTCTGATAGTGTTTGCTATATTTTTTTTAAGTAGATTATATTTCATTATTATTTGTTCAACCACTTGGTATTGATTTGTCCCCTAATCACCCAAAACGAAGGTCGGCCTTTATAATTACCAAATTTCGCCAAAATATTATCACAATGTGAACATTTCATTTGGCCATTTTGAACGGCCTGATTCAAACTCATTTCAGACTCTTTAATGAGATGAACTTGCATTTTAATTAAACCACCGTTACCTCCTTTATGATATAACACTTGTGGTGTTTTACATTTTGCACAGGAAACGACCAAAAGATGATGTTTGCTTTTATTTTTATCTAGATTCTTAAAGCGCATAATAGACTCCTTTCCTTTTTATCTAATAGTCATTTAAGTCACATTTAGTTTAACATGATTGAATAAAGGGGTCATATTGAGTTAAGTGCTTTAAGTTTCAAGATCATATGATTTAGCAATAGTTTTTTATCTATTTTATAAAAATAATAAATCATTGTTCAAGTTTACAAGGTTATTCTCTAGGCTCACTTAAATAAGTGCTATAATACAAGTACGAAAGAGTAAAGGAAGTGAGAGAGATGCATTCAACATTATTAAAAAAGCATGGGCTAAATAACCAAATATTCGGATGTCCCTATAATTTTAGGTATCAAACAATGAAAGAAAAAATAATCGATCAAGTAAACGAAGCAGTAGAAAAGATGGATATCAGTCCTCTAGAAGTGTATTCATGTCACCAACAACATACCGGACAAGTGGTATATGCGGACGGTATGAATGGTAATGCTTTTATTTGTGGTAGGATTTTCGATAATTCAGATGGTTTAATCACCGATAAGGAAGATATTGCTTTATTTGTAAAATTTGCTGACTGCACCCCTATTGTGCTCTACGACCCTGTACAAAGAGTTCAAGCTATCGTACATTCCGGATGGCGGGGCACAGCACAGCGCATTTCTCATAATGCTTTGAACCAAATGATTGAAAACCACGATTGTCAATTAGAAGATATTATAGCGTTCGTTGGTCCATCAATCGATCAGGAAAATTATGAAGTTGGACCAGAAGTTTATGATGCATTTAAGGATTTCAAACGTCGTGATACTTTCTTTAAACCTGAGGGAAATAAATATCTCCTTGATATGAGCATGGCAAATGTTACATTATTAAAACAAATTGGCATTACGGAAGACCGAATGGAAGTTGATCATACATCGACTTATAACGATAATCGCTTACATTCAGCTCGAAAAGAAGGATCAACCTACCAATTGAACGCAATGTTTACGATAATGCCATCGAAAAAATGAATTCGCTTTACTTGATTGTCTGTCACGGATTATATAGGATTAAATTGATATAAAAATAAAGGAGAGTAACCTATGAAATTCTTTTTAGATACTGCAAATGTAGAAGAGATTAAACGCGTTAATGAACTCGGCTTAGTTGATGGTGTAACTACTAACCCGACATTAATTTCTAAAGAAGGTCGCCCTTTTGAAGAAGTCATTAAAGAAATTTGTGAGTTAGTTGACGGACCAGTAAGTGCGGAAGTTGTTGGCCTAACTTATGATGAAATGGTTTCTGAAGCAAGAGATATTGCGCAATGGGCGGACAATGTCGTTGTGAAAATCCCTATGACAGAAGATGGTCTTATAGCTGTTCATACACTTTCTCAAGAAGGCATCAAAACTAATGTGACATTAATCTTCACAGTATCTCAAGGACTGATGGCTGCCAAAGCTGGTGCGACTTATGTTAGCCCATTCTTAGGCCGCTTAGATGATATTGGCACAGATGGATTGGCTTTAGTTGCTGAATTAAAGCAAGTATTTGAATTATATAACTATCCTACAGAAATTATTGCAGCAAGTATTCGTCACTTACCTCACTTAGAAGGTACAGCATTGACAGGTGCTGATATTGCAACTATTCCAGGTTCTATCTTCCCTAAATTATGGTCACATCCTTTAACAGATAAGGGTATTGACGCATTCTTAGAAGACTGGGAAAAATTTGAAGAAGGTCAAAATAAATAATCATAAAGGATCTATAGAAAATATATAGATCCTTTTTTGTTATTTTACTTATCTAATCATAACGAATGTATTTTGTAGCCTTATATAAAATTGATATAAGATGTTATTTTAATTACTTCAAGAACGTTAACAATGAGTCATAAAATAATATTAAACGCAAGGATAATATAATAGGATGTAAGAAAATAAAAAGGATAATTAACGAATCTGAAGATATCTTAGAGCAAGCGGTACAATGAATTGTGAAGTCACAACCGGACACTTTGGAGTTGATTGAAGATACGCCAGTTGTTAAACAAAAAAGCTTAAACAATCAAGTATTATTGGTCAGTGGTGGTGGAAGCGGACATGAACCTTCTCACGCAGGATTTGTTGGTGATGGTATGCTTCAAACGGCGGTACTTATTATTGGACCAATGTGGTATTTAAACCACTACCGTGGATTAATTTATGATGCGCTAGATAGTGGATTTGTTGATATGGGTCTTGCTGCTGGAGGTGGTGTGTTATCAGCTGATGTTGTTGGAGGCAATAGCTTAGGTAAAGCGACACCAAAAATTGTCGCTATCCTTATTGGTGGTACACTCGCCAGATTGATTCTGTCATTTATTTTATAATTATTTTGAATTGCGGCAGTAGGTATCAAATAGGTTAAACATATAAAATATGTTTCGCAGATATCGTATATATACGAGTGAAAGCTACGGTACATATTCAGTTCGTTAACCTGTAAATGTATAGAACATAAATAACTTGTAGTATAAGAAACCATGAGTTACAGATAGAATGATGTAATAGAGATTGAAAGGACTAAATCTATGGATAAATATATCTTAACAATTGACCAAGGAACAACAAGCTCTCGAGCGATTTTATATAATAAAAAAGGTGAAAGTGTCGGCAGTTCTCAAAAAGAATTCCCACAATATTTCCCGAACGACGGTTGGGTAGAACATAACGCGAATGAAATCTGGAACTCCGTCCAATCTGTTATCGCTGGTGCATTTATTAATAGTGGCATTCAACCATCGCAAGTCGCAGGTATTGGTATCACAAACCAACGTGAAACAACAGTGATATGGGATAAAGAAACAGGCAAACCAGTTTACAACGCTGTAGTATGGCAGTCCCGTCAAACCTCTCATATCGCTAAACAATTAATTAATGATGGGCATTCTGAACTCTTCCATAAGAAAACTGGTTTAATTATTGATGCTTACTTCTCAGCAACAAAAGTAAGATGGATTCTAGATCAGATTGATAATGGTCAAGAACGTGCTGAAAATGGTGAATTATTATTTGGTACGATTGATTCGTGGTTAGTATGGAAGCTAACAGACGGTCAAGTACACGTAACCGATTATACGAATGCGGCGCGTACAATGCTGTTTAATATTGATAAATTAGAGTGGGATGAAGAGATCTTAGAGATTTTAAATATTCCTAAACAAATGCTTCCAGAAGTGAAATCCAACTCTGAAATTTATGGTCACACAACCTCTTACCACTTCTTTGGTAATGAAGTGCCTATTTCTGGTATGGCTGGGGACCAACAAGCAGCATTATTCGGACAAATGGCCTTTGAACCAGGTGAAGTGAAAAACACTTATGGTACTGGTGCGTTTATCATCATGAATACCGGGGAAGAATTAACCTATTCAAAAAATAACTTAATTTCAACGATTAGCTATGGTATCAATGATAAGATACACTATGCCTTAGAAGGATCAATCTTTGTGGCTGGAAGTGCGATTCAATGGATTCGTGACGGCTTGAAGATGATTGATGACTCCGCAGAATCAGAAGATTTAGCGAAAGAGTCTGACAACAACGACGAAGTCTATGTGGTACCTGCCTTCACAGGACTCGGTGCACCGTATTGGAACTCCGATGCACGCGGATCAGTCTTTGGTTTAACTCGAGGAACTTCTCGTGCAGATTTCGTTAAAGCAACGTTGCAATCGTTAGCTTATCAAACACGAGACGTTATTGATACAATGAATAAAGACTCTGAAGTGGATATTCCTTATCTTAAAGTTGACGGGGGCGCAGCGCTCAACAATTACCTCATGCAGTTCCAAGCGGACATCTTAGGTATGGAAATTCAGCGTGCCGAAAATTTAGAGACTACTGCTTTAGGTGCTGCTTACTTAGCAGGGCTTGCGGTTGGTTTCTGGGAAGATATGGAAGAATTAAAATCACTTCGTAAAGTTGGCGAAAAATATGAGCCGAAGATGAATGACTCTAAGAAAGAAAAACTTTACCGCGGCTGGAAGAAAGCTGTCGAAGCAACTGAAAAATTTGCTGAATTAGATGAAGATAACGAATAAGTATAGATATAGAAGGTGTGTTTATGGATTTATCAATAAAAAATAGACAACCAACACTTGATGCACTTCAAAATAACGAGTTTGATGTGTTAATTATCGGTGGTGGGATTACCGGTGCCGGATTAGCCTTACAAGCAGCTGCAAGTGGCTTAGAAACAGGGTTAATTGAAATGCAAGACTTTTCGGAAGGAACAAGTAGTCGTTCAACAAAACTAGTACATGGTGGATTACGCTATCTCAAAAACTTTGATGTTGAAGTAGTATCAGATACGGTAACTGAACGCGCAGTCGTACAGCAAATTGCACCTCATATTCCAAAAGCTACACCAATGTTAATTCCATTATATGATGAAGAAGGTTCAACTTTTGATCCATTTAGATTAAAAGTAGCAATGGATTTATATGATTCATTAGCAGGTGTAACGGGTACAACCCATGCAAACTTTGAATTATCAAAAGAAGAAGTGATCAAACGTCTTCCAGGTATTCAAACAGAAGGCTTACTTGGTGGCGGTAACTACCTTGACTATAGTAACTCAGATGTCCGTTTAGTGATTGAAAATATTAAACAAGCGCATGAAGATGGTGCAATTGTTGCGAGTCGCGTGAAAGCAACTGGCTATACTTTTGATGATGAAGACCGTATAAATGGTGTGGAAGTTGAAGATGTCCTAACTGGAGAGACATTTACAATTAAGGCACGTACAGTAGTCAACGCTTCAGGTCCATGGAGTGATAAGGTACGTAACTTATCAACTGATCCTAATGAAGAAGTTCATCAAATGAGACCAACCAAAGGTGTTCACTTAGTTATTGATGATAGTGTGCTTAAAGTGCCGCAACCGATCTATTTTGATACTGGATTGAATGATGGGCGTATGGTCTTTGTGATTCCAAGAGAAGGTAAGACTTACTTTGGAACTACAGATACAGACTATAATGGTGACTTAAAAGAACCAACAGTAACTCAAGAAGATGTCGATTATTTACTAGACGTTGTAAATAGACGATTCCCTAAAGCAGATATCACATTAGAACAAGTTGAAAGTTCATGGGCTGGATTACGACCACTGATTGCAGGCAACAGCTCCTCCGACTACAACGGTGGAGACAGCGGTAAAATTCAAGAAGATAGCTTTAATAAGTTAATTGAAGTTGTTAAACGTTATCTCGATGAAGAAGCATCTCGTGAAGATGTTGAGAAAACAGTTGGTAACTTAGAAGGTAGCTTATCTGAGCAATCGCTTGATCCATCTGAAGTATCCCGTGGTAGCCAATTAGATGTTGATGACAATGGTTTGATCACTATCGCAGGTGGAAAAATAACTGACTATCGTAAAATGGCTGAAGGAGCCCTTAAGAAGACAGTAGAAATCTTACGTGACGACTTCAACCGACCATTCCGTTTAATTAACTCAAAAACTTATCCAGTTTCAGGTGGAAAGTTTGACCCAGAGAATGTTGATAAAGAGTTGGAACTGCTAGTTCGTCAAGGTGTTCAGAACGGCTTCGTTCAAAGAGATGCAGAATATCTAACTCATCTTTACGGTTCAAATGTCATTAAAATTTATAATTTAGCTAAAGATATCGAAGAAGATGATCGTTTAGAAAAACGTCACTTATACTCGCTTCACTATGCACTTAGACATGAAGCGATCGCTACACCAGTTGACTTCTTCCTAAGAAGAACAAATCTGATGTTATTTAGACGTGATGAAGTAACACCGATGATAGATCCAGTCTTAGATATTATGGGTGAATATCTAGAGTGGTCTGAAGCGGACAAACAAAAATACCGCCAAGACCTAGAAGAAACGCTAGCTAAAAATGATTTAGTAGAGTTGAAGGGTTAAGACGAAACGATAGATAACTTTTAAAAAGCCAATGTAACGTAAAATAAACGTTACATTGGCTTTTGCTATTATTCATTAACTTTTACGATTTCTGTATTTAAGAAGCCGTTGTCTTCGAATTGTTTAGCAAGTTGTAATAATAGATATTCATTGCCTTTGCGGGTCCAGATCTGAACACCAATTGGCCAGCCGTCTTCATCTTGATAGGTTGGTAAAGCAATAGATGGTTGACCAGTTAAATTGATCTGTGCATTGAATCCCATATAGGTTTGAGATTTATCAAAGTATTCCCAGATTAAGTTCTGTTGTTCTTTTGGGTTTAATTCTTCAACGGATTTAATACGCTGAAGAACATCAGCATTAGCATCAAGTTGACCTTGTTTAGGTGCAGGACCTTCAGCAACCGGTAGAACTAAAGCATCGTATTGATCAAAGAATGATTCTGTTTTAACAGTCAGTTGATCCCACAGATTAAAGATTTGTGATAAATCCGTTGCTAGCACATTATCTCCTGCTTTAGCCATTAACCAAGTAAGCGGTTCGACATCATCTATAGTAATTGAACGATTGAGACCTTTTTCGATATTTTGGATCATGTTCGAAGACTCAACACTATTCATTACATAATAAGACTTCAGATATTTAACGTTATCAACTTCTGGAGCAGCCTCCACCGTCTTATGCCCCATTTTTTCTAATTTATCTTTAGTATCTAAAATGGCAGTGCGTGCTTTTTGGGGGAGTTCATTATCAGTAAATGAACCGTTTAAACTATAAGCAATACGCAAAGGTCTATCAAGCGTTGTTAATTCAGATTCTTTTATTTTCGGTATCATAAATGGGGATTCATATTGTTCGACTTGAATAGCTTTTAGTAGTGACCAAGTATCCGCTACTGATTTGGTGATTGCGAAATTTATTGAAGCGCCTTGCCAACTTCGATAGCTCATTGGACCGACTTTAATACGTCCACGTGATGGTTTCAGGCCGATCAGACCTGAGTAATTGGCAGGAATACGAATTGATCCACCGCCATCACTGGCTGTTGCAATAGGTACGATGCCTGCTTTTACTGCAGCAGCAGCACCGCCACTAGAACCACCAGGGTTATATCCTGTTTTAAATGGTGATTGTACGGGACCTGTTGTTTGTGAGTCACTTATACCTTTAAAACCAAATTCAGGAACGTTGGTGCGACCTAATATGACAAAACCAGCATTAATAATACTTTCGGTAAAGTGATCATTTTCCAGCGCAACATTTTCGGAAAATAATTTTGATCCAGAAGTAGACACCATTCCTTTTTGGTTTTGTCCTAAATCTTTTAGTAGTATTGGGACGCCATAAAATGGTGGTAAAGCTTCTTTTTCTTCGTCTGATAAGGTGACAAGATGTTCATCCATCTCATTAGCCAAGTTCAATGCATAAGATTCTTGAACAGAAGTCACCGCATTTAACTTTGGGTTCAAATTTTTAATGTTTTCTAAACTAGCCTGAACGAGTTCTGTGACAGAGATATCCCCTTTCTTTACTTGATTCGCATAGTACGTTGCATCGTGTTTAAAAAGCATAACAAAACTCCTTTTTAAATATCTTTTGATTGAGCTAAAACTGATTGATGTCATGAACTGAAAATAGCTCTGAAGCTCTCATAACAGTCGGATAAGTCAATTCTATTTCTCTAAGACGGTCTTTTTCACTCATAAACGTTTGGCTCGGATGAGAAGCATAAACGTGAGTAGAATGATTTTTATTATTCAGAGCTTGATGTAAACTCATCCACGATCGTTGAAGATGATACATCGATGTTACCGCACAGACGGTATGAAATTGATTTTTGATAATCTCGTTAACAAATTCAATAATATTTCCAACAGTGTCTCTAGCGAATGGAAGCTTAATAATCCGACTACTAGGAATTCCTTTCGACATCAAATACTCAGACATCTTCTCAGCTTCATTATACTTATTTTGAACAGCAGCGCCACTAACAAGAATCATACTCGATGGATTTTCATCAGCTAGATCTAGAGTATGATCTAGACGTAATTTTAATTTTGGAGTTAAATATCCATCTTCAGTAATCACGTAACCAAAAACACAAAGGGCATCTAATTCTTGAGAGAATTGATTACTGTAATAGGGAGTTTCACTTGTTTCAATAAAACTTATTGTTTGTTGTATTTGATTAGCCAATGCTGGGGTCATATTCTTAAAACTTTGTGATCTTAACGGCTTGTCGTTTAGAATATAGCCAATATGTGCCAGACCAACATGAGCATATAAATTATTCGAATCTCTCATTAGCAACTTATCAAATGTGTCCAATGCATCGTTGTAAAATTCATAACTCATTAAAAATTCCCCTTTTAACATTAGACTATCTACAGCCAATATAGGGTTTTTAATATTTTCATTTAATAATAAAAGTGCATCTTTAAACTGATACTGCTTAATTTTCTGAATAATATTTTGAAAATGTTCATTATTCTCATAAGCTTTACCCACATATGGAATATGACTTTCAGTTTCTTTACGTAATTGAAAATTATTAAGATTTAACTCACTCATCAATGATTTCCTTTCTTAACTGATAAAGAAAAGTAGGCCAATCCGTTTGGAAAATATCAATCGGATAGATAGTTAAATGATTTATGTTAGGGTTGATGACAGAATTATCGTCATTAATACCGATAAATAAGTTGTAATCAGCTCCTAAATGTTCAATATTAGCAATGATTACTATACCCCTAGCTTTTAAATCAGTTAACCATTCTGAATTTAAAAGTTCTGAATGGTTTGAATCTACAATAATTTCAATCCCCACCAAATTCAGTGAGGGATACTCGCAAAGGAGCTCGAAGTCTTCAATAGATTTGATTATTCCAACGTATGGAAGGTGATCACCTCGAGAAGCTAACATATCAAGTCTATCTCTTAAAATAGGTGATTTAACGAATAAATGTTTATTAGTATTAGCTTTATTTAAAAGCTCAAATAATTTTTGATCTTCCCAAAAAAACCATGAACGATCAATATTAATAATATAGTTTTCAGGTAACCATTCTAAATAATCTTCTAATTTATTTGTAAAATAATCTGACTTGCTTCCAGAACTATTAATCAGTGGCTGATTATCTATAAAAGAACTATTTAATTCAGTAAAATGCTCATTAGTATTTAATAAGGTTGCTTCATTGCCGTCATGAAAAAGATAATATTTACCATCATGACTTCGTGAAATATCTATTTCAACAATATCGGCACCTAACTTATACGCAACATCAGTAGACTGCCGTGTGTTTTGAATTATATTTCCGCCCCAGGTACCACGGTGGGCCATTATTAAAAAGGGATATTCTAATAATTTTTTCTGAAACATTCTTTTTTCTCACCTATTCTTTAATTCCACCACGTTTTTTGCTAACTACATTACCTCTACCATAAATGAAGTAAACTAGTATGGAACTTACAATTATTACTAAAACCGAGTAAACAAGGTTAATTGCAGGCCCGTTAAGATTGTCGACAATATTTGTGTTTGATTCGATGACTATCCCGATAGTAGGGAAGTTAGGGTGATATAAGAAGGCTGATAAGTCATAGTCAGCTAGGAATCTAGTAAAGTTTAGTGACACTAAAGCAAGGGCTGTAGGCATCAAGCCTGGTAAAACAATCTTGATAAATGTTTTAAAATTTGAAGCACCCAAGTTTCTTGAGGCATCTTCTAAGTTAGAATCAAATGAGTAAAAGGCACTTTTCATATACCGTAGACTCTGAGGAAGCATAACAATTAAGTACATCAACGGTAAGACCCAAACACTTCCAATGACACTAATATTAAAGAGAAGTGGAGATGGTGAACCGTATGAAATTAGAATACCAATTGCCATCATTAATGGAGGAAGTAGCCAGGGAATGTAAAAGACTTGCTCGGTTATATCACTCCAAATTTTGTTTCTGTTCTTCATAATTAAACGTGCAACTAATGTCATAAAAATTACGGCAATAATTGCTGCACCGAGAGAATAAATTACACTAGTTAATAACGGCTGATAATTTGAGCTGTTAGTTAGTACTTCTTTGTAGTTGTCTAAAGTAAAGTAGGCAAACGATAAAGTACCCTGGTTAATTGCACGGACTTCCATAAACGAGAAGATAGTAACTAGGATAATTGGTAATGTGTAGATTGCTAATAATACGTAAGAAATAACATGAACGATAATATTTACAATCGGGTTTTCAATTTTTTGTTTAACAACGCGTGTCTTTGTTTTAGCTACTGACATATAGTTACCTTTTTTTTCTGCTCTAGTTAAAATAAAAAGTAAGAAAATTTGAACAATACCTAAAATAATTGATAGTAATGCTGCTAAGTCTCTCGATGACGGACGTTGAGTGAAGCGTAAGATTAGTGGTGAAATACTTTCCCACTCGCCACCAACCATAATCGGAGCAGAGAATGCTGCTAGACCAAGCTGTACAGTCATAACAACTAGTGTGATAAAGATAGGTTTTAAACTTGGTAGTACAATTTGTCTTAGCACTTGGAACTGTGAAGCACCTAAGTTTTTAGCAGCTTCAATGGTGTTAAAGTCCAAACTCTTAATTCCGCTACTTAAAAAAAGCATATGATTAGTTGTACAAGCAAAGGTCATTACAAATAACACCGCTGGGAAACCAGTGAACCAGTTAGATGGCATATTTGGGAAAACAGCAGTGAGTAAGTTGGTTAATACGCCACCATTACCATATAAGTATAAGTACCCGTTGTTTAGAATCATTCCACTAAAAACCAGAGTGGACAGAAAGCCAATCTTCAAAAAGCGAGCGCCTTTAATATCATAGTAATCCGTCACTAGAACGTTGAATGTTCCGACAATATTAACCGTAATATTCAAAACAAATGCAAGGACGAATGAGTTAAATACTGCTGTCTTAGCTCGCTGTGAGCTCATCAGACGCTCTATCGAACGTGTAGAGAATTCACCGTCAATAATAAATGTGTCTTTAAACACATTGATGTTAGGAAAAATTAAAAAGGTAAAGGTGAACCATAATATGAACAAGATAAATAAAAGAAACGGCAAACGCTCTTTAACATTAGAAAAATTAAAGTTTTTTGATTTGCTAAACATTTATCTCACTCCATATTCTAAAATATTTTCTGGATGAATATATAAAATTACATCATCATCTTTTTTCGGTGTCTCACCAATTTCCTGTACTAATACTTTTAAAACAGAATTTTTAAATTTGTAGTGATAAATGGATAGGTTACCCTGGAAAATGCGCTCAACTGTTTTAACAGGTAATTCCAAGTCTTCTTTTGATAGACGATGAAGTGAAATCTTTTCTTCGCGAATGTAGTGGTGTTTATCGAGATCAAACTGATTTGAAGATAATTGATTATTCAAGTATGAAATAATATCTTCATCTAAATAGTTTGCATCACCGATAAACTTACATACAAATTCAGTTTTTGAGTGATCATAAATCTCACGTGGTTCAGCTATTTGTTCGAGTGTTCCATTGTTAAAGACGGCGATACGATCAGAAATTTCTAAGGCTTCATCTTGGTCGTGAGTCACATAAATTGCTGTCATTCCTGTTTCTTTTTGAATACGCTTGAGTTCTAAACGTAATTGTCGTCTTAACTTAGCATCTAAGTTGGATAAAGGTTCATCAAATAAAACAACGTCAGGTTTTTTAGCCAGTGCTCGTGCAATGGCTACTCGTTGTTGCTGCCCTCCGGATAAGTCAGAGACGTTCTTATGTAGTTGTTCTTCATTCAATTCCACTAATCGTGCCATTTCATGAACGCGTTCTTCAATCGCTTCTTTTTTCATCTTGTCTATTTTAAGCCCGTATGCAATATTTTCATAAACGGTCATTGTTGGAAATAGAGCGTACGATTGGAAAATCATTCCTAAATTTCTTTTTTCGACAGGAACATGTGTAATGTCCTTGTTGTCTAAACAAATTGCTCCTTGAGAAGGTTCTTTAAAGCCAGCAATCGCTCTTAGCGTTGTCGTTTTTCCACATCCGGATGGTCCTAAAAAGGTAAAGAATTCTCCTTTATTGACATTGAAACTGATATTGTCAATTGCAACAAAATCATCATATTTAATTACTAAATTTTTAACGGTTATCATAATAAATCTCCCTAGTTGAATAGTAAAGAAGCGAAATATATAAAATACTTCACTTCCTCCACATTCATATTTATTGTTATATTGTAGGTTGGATTATTGAATAATCTCTAATTCAATTTTTTCCATCCAGTCGCTTAAGTTTGCTTGAACAAATTCCCAGTCAACGTCCATTGGTTCTGTTTGTTCAACCACTTCTTGGATTCGTTCTGGAGCAGAATCATAAGCTTCTTCGTTTACAGGTAGCCCCCCGAATTCTTCTACGAATCCACTCTGTACTTCTGCGCTACCGAACCAATCGATGAAACGTTTTGCTTCATCATAATTGTGATCGTCGCCTTTGTTCACAGCACCAATCTGTTCGCGCATTGTAATAACTCCTTGCTCTGGATTAATTGGTGTTGCCTTAAAACCATAGTTTTCTTCAGCTTCTTCAATACCACCAGAGTAGAAGTAGTTAATTACTAAATCACCATCATTAAATAATTCATGAAAGTCTTCACTTTCTGGAACAGTGTAACCATTTTCGAAGAATGCTTTAAGTTCATCCCATCCTTCTTGAGCGATACCTAATTCACCATTTTCTTCATCAACGTACTGTAGTAGGATACTTAACATTGCTTTTTGGTCAGTGCCACCACCAGTGTCGCTCGGAACTCTGTATTGCCCTTCGACATTTTCTGCTAAATCTTGCCAGTTAGAAATTTCGTCAGCATCAGTGTATTCTTCATTAGCAATCATAAAGATTCGCTGTTCAATTAAAGGGTGGAAATATCCATCTCCAACTAAAGCATCTTCAGGAATTTCATCTGCCCATTCAGGAACATGCTCAACGAACATATCCTCACCTTTTAATTCAAAGAACATAGATTCATCTAAACCAAAAATAATGTCAGCTTGAGGAGAACCGGCTTCAGCTAAAGCTCTGTTTAAAATATCTCCACCACCAGCATCTACGAAAGATAAGTTGAATCCTTCTTCTGCTGCTTGCTCTTCAATCCATTCTTGACGTCCTCTAGCTAAAGAGTTTGAATAAACATTTAAAGTTGTACCTTCTTCGCCACTACCTTGAGAATCGTCACTATCGTTATTAGAACATGCTGCGATTAATAGAGTTGAAGCTGATAAAAGACCTAATGCTAATTTTTTATTCATTAAAAATCCTCCTAATTTATGTATATCAATCTACTGTTAAAGTTAATTATAAAAAACTAATGTTAAATATCATGGAGTGTTTGTGTAAATTTTAGACTTTTTATTAAAATGATCACCAACTAGCAAGAATGATATAGATTCAAAATACCATAACAGCCCATTTTTGTAAACGCTTTATTAATTTTTTGTAAATGTTTTTTTACAATCGATATAAATGCATGAACAATAATCAGGAAAAGACCTTTGTTATTATAAAACTATTTACTTTTTTAAATAAGCCGATCAATTATTTAATAAAAAATGTGCATTTTTTGGTAGGTGCTCACTGAGGCATTTTCTTGACTATATTTATATTGAAATTTTTGGTAAAATAGTGAATGGATTAATATGCGTTAGTTTACACGTATGAACGATTCTCGTTTACTGAATGACTTAGCATTTTGAAGAATTAAAAAAGGAGATAGCGGAATGAAACCTCAAGAATTTAAAGAGCAGCTTGAAAAAGATGGCTTGCCTATTTCTGATGAACAATTGAATCAATTCCAAAAGTATCTAGAACTGCTTCAAGAGTGGAACCAAAAAATTAACTTAACAGCGATTATTGAAGCAGAGGAAGTGTATGTGAAGCATTTTTACGACTCAGTGATCTTAGCAAAGCATGTCGATATGAAAGAAAAAAACTATACACTTTGTGATGTTGGTTCAGGCGCAGGGTTCCCAAGTATTCCATTGAAGATTTTATTCCCTAACTTACAAATTACCATTGTGGATTCTTTGAGAAAACGAATTGATTTCTTACAAATCGTTGTCGATGAATTAGAACTTGAAGGGGTAGGGTTGTATCATGACCGTGCAGAGACATTTGGTCAAAACAAACAGTTTAGAGCCTCATTCGACTATACAATCGCAAGAGCCGTAGCGCGTATGAGTGTATTAGCAGAATTGTGTATGCCGCTCAACAAGAAAAATGGTGTCTTCATCGCGATGAAAGCTTCTAGTGCCGAAAAAGAATTAAAAGATGCGAAAAAAGCGATAGCCACATTAGGTGGGAAGTTCAGAGAAGATATTTCTTTTGAATTGCCTGAAGATGCAGGTGAGAGACACATTATTTTAATTGATAAGAAAAAAGAAACTCCAAATAAATATCCAAGAAAACCTGGAAAACCCAATAAGAGTCCATTATAAGAGCTGAAAGTAGAGTGAAAATATGGCAAAGGTTATTGCAATAGCAAATCAAAAAGGTGGCGTTGGGAAAACAACGACATCAGTTAACCTCGGTGCAGCATTAGCGCATCAAGGGAGTAAAGTTTTACTAATTGATATGGATGCCCAAGGGAACGCAACAAGCGGCTTAGGCATTCGAAAAGGTGATGTTGATAAAGATATTTATGATGTTTTAATTAATGAAGTCATTTTAGAAGATGTGATCGTACCATCAAGTCGAGCGAATATGTATGTCGCACCAGCAACGATTCAACTGGCCGGTGCAGAAGTCGAATTAACTAGTATTATGGCACGAGAAACACGCTTGAAACGAGCCATTGAAGAGTTAGAGACGGACTTTGAATATATTATTATTGACTGTCCACCATCATTGGGACACTTAACAATTAATGCTTTTACCGCAAGTGACTCCCTGATCATTCCCGTTCAATGTGAGTACTATGCGCTAGAAGGGTTAAGTCAACTACTCAATACCGTTCGACTCGTTCAAAAGCACTTCAATAAACATTTAAGTATTGAAGGTGTATTATTAACTATGTTAGACGCACGTACGAACCTTGGTTTTGAAGTTGTGGAAGAAGTAAAAAAATATTTCCGAGAAAAAGTTCATAAAACGATCATTCCTAGAAATGTTCGTTTATCTGAAGCTCCTAGTTACGGGCTGTCGATTATCGATTATGATTTAAAATCTAAAGGAGCAGAAGTATATATGGCTTTAGCAGAGGAAGTGAAAGCTAATGGCGAAGCGTAAAAGTTTAGGAAAAGGCATCAATGCTTTATTCCCTGATGCAGTGAATTTAGAAGAAGAAATTGAAAAAAGCGGCGAACGAGTGACGGAGATTCCAATTGATGAATTGCGACCGAACCCGTATCAGCCGAGGCGCGAATTTAACCAACAATCACTTAAAGAATTATCAAAGTCAATTGAAAAAAATGGTGTCTTACAACCAATTATTGTTCGAAAATCAAAAGTAAAAGGTTATGAAATTGTAGCAGGTGAGAGACGTTTTAGAGCGTCAAAATTGGCGAAACTTGAAACGATCCCCGGCATCATTCGTGATTTTGATGAAAAAATTATGATGCAAGTGGCTATTTTAGAAAACTTACAACGTGAAGACTTAACAGCTCTTGAAGAAGCTGATGCGTACCATATGATGATGGAAAAGCTATCACTCACACAAGAAAAAGTAGCTGAAGAATTAGGCAAGAGTCGCTCATACATTGCAAACCATTTAAGACTGCGAACACTACCTAGTCAAACGAAGTCACTTTTACAAGATGGCGAGTTATCGATGGGGCAAGCAAGAACATTATTGGCTTTGAAAGATAAATCATTAATCAATCAATATGCCACAAAAGCAGCGAAAGATAACTTAACAGTTCGCGAACTGGAAGTCTTAGTGAATGAAGTGAATGAATCTAAGGTACCGAAGAAAGCCAAAGAAGCTAAACAAGAAAAATCAGTCTTTATTCGTGATATCGAAACCCGATTAACCTCGCAATTTGACACTAAAGTTGTCATAACCGGGAAAGAATCTAAAGGTAAAATTCAAATTGAATATGAATCGCTAGAAGACTTAAATAATATTCTCTTTAATCAACTAGGGCTAAAGAGAGATAACTAATTATATCTGAGTATAGGAGGCTTATCATGGTAGAAAAAAATTATCACTTACATGACACAGTCGAAATGAAAAAACCACACCCATGTGGCGTCAATGCTTGGGAAATTATCAGAATGGGTGCAGATATTAAATTGAAATGTACGGGCTGTAATCATATCGTGATGATGCCCCGTCGTGAATTTGAACGTAAGATGAAACGAGTAATAGATAATAACACCTAAAGGATGAAGAATGAATGGCATTAACAGCAGGAATCGTTGGTTTACCAAACGTTGGCAAGTCAACTTTATTTAACGCAATTACAAAAGCAGGTGCGGAAGCTGCAAACTACCCTTTCGCAACAATTGACCCGAATGTTGGTATTGTAGAAGTTCCAGACAAGCGCTTAGAACGATTAGCAGAATTAGTGAAACCAGAGCGCACAATTCCGACTTCATTTGAATTTACAGATATTGCAGGAATTGTAAAAGGTGCAAGCCGGGGTGAAGGATTAGGGAACAAATTCTTAGCTAATATTCGTGAAGTAGACGCCATTTGTCATGTGGTGCGTTGTTTTGATGACAATAATATTACACACGTTGACGGACGAGTGGACCCAGCGTCAGATATTGAAACAATCAACTTAGAATTAATCTTCGCTGATCAAGAATCCATTGATAAACGATACGAAAGAACACGAAAACAAGCAAAATCTAAAGATCCTGAAGCGATGGAGTTATTAGCTGTATTAGATAAGATTCGTCCAGCTTTAGAAGAAGGAACGCCTGTCCGTGCGCTTGAGTTCACAGCAGAAGAACAAGAGATTGTTAAAGGGTTATTCTTATTAACAAGCAAACCAGTCTTGTATATCGCTAACGTAGCTGAAGAAGACGTGGCTAACCCAGAAGCAAGCGAACACTTACAAACAGTTAAAGAAATTGCTGAAGCTGAAGGGGCAGAGGTAGTTGGTATTTCAGCAGCAATTGAAGAAGAGATTGCCGCTTTAGATGATGATGAACGTGATATGTTCTTAGAAGACTTAGGCATTGAAGAGCCTGGATTGAACCGTGTGATTCGTCGTTCTTATGATTTGTTAAATCTTGGAACTTACTTTACTGCTGGTGTAAAAGAAGTTCGTGCATGGACATTCAAAAAAGGCATGAAAGCACCTCAAGCAGCTGGTGTCATTCACTCTGACTTTGAACGCGGCTTTATTCGTGCAGAAACGATTTCTTACGAAGATTTCGATCAGTTAGGTAGTGAGAAAGCTTGCCGGGAAGCTGGAAAACTTCGTCAAGAAGGTAAGGACTATATCGTTCAAGATGGTGACATTATGGAGTTCAGATTTAACGTATAAATGAAGGGTGATCAATAAATGGCTAAGAAAAAAGAAACCCCAACTGTAGAAGAAGTCACGATTGATGAGAAGAAAGCTCAAAACGAATCGCTGATTGAACAATTAACGAACAAAAACACCTCTTATATTGTGAAATTAAATCGTCAATTAAAAAACCGTGGTTGGGATGATGATCAGGTGACAGAAGTTTTATATTCGATGTTACCAACAATTGTGGAACAACAAGCAAAT
>DATGUS010000035.1:0-24095 GCA_035301245.1 Alloiococcus sp.
AAAATTGCATCGATAGACAAATTAAATCGTTATATGTTGAAATCGGTAAAAAGCATTATCAATACTTAATCGATGCTTAGTATATTTCAAGGAAAAATTTTATCAATAAGAAGTAAATAATTTAATTAAGTAGATCATCAAATGGTCTACTTTTTATTTTTGTAAATTGAACTATTAAGATTTGATTTTTTAAATCAAATAGTATTGTAATCATTTAACTTATGATTTCTAAGGAACGTTTATAAAAATGTTTTATAGGTATTTATGTTATCTTATCTTATTTATCTTTTGTATATAAAATTATAGAATTTAATATTTTGTTTTTGTTGTAACATCATATGAAATAAAGTATTTATAATATTTTTAAATCATTATACCTTGATTTTATAACGGTTATTAATTATTATTATAAGTGTATAGAATTATAAAAAAGAAAGTTGGGAGAGATAACAATGAAAAAGTGGGCAAAATTATTAACAGTACCTTTAACTTTATCTATGTTAGTAGCGTGTGGTAATGAAGAAGCAGGAGATACAGGAGAAGAAACTGCCGAAACAGAAGAAACAACCGAAGTAGCAGAAAACTCTGAAGAAGAAACAGAAGAATCAACTGAAGAGGAAACAGATGCTGATTCAAATGCAACAGAATCAGACGGTGGTTGGACAGGTTCGGATGCAGAATCCAGTTTAACTCCTGAAGAAGCTTATGAAGAGGAAGATTTAGAATCTACTGGAGAAGCTGCTAAAGGATCAACTATCGATGGCGTTGATATGTTAGCAGAAGATTGGGTGGAGCAAGCAGCTGAAGCTACTAATGCTGTTGAAGATGACGTATATGTTAATTTGGATCGAGGAATTTTAACTGTTGATCAGATTGATAACTTTTTAAAAGCAATGCCTTTTGAGTTAACATATGCAGATGATAATAACCAATTTATTTATTACAACCATATGCTTGAGCCAGAAGAAATGTTAGGAGCACGAGATCCAATCCAAGTGGGTAATCCTTTAGAAGAAGTTCACCCTGAAGGGACACATTGGAATGTTGCGTGGGTTATTAACCAATTAAGAAATAAAGAAACCGACCATGTAAGAATGGCCGTGCCATCAGGAGATTCTGACCAGTTTGTTGTACACGACTATTATGGTATTTATGATGATGATGGTAATTACATGGGGATTAACGAAATTATTCATGATATTATGCCTCAAGTTGAGTTTTATCTAGAACAAACAGGTGCAGAGATCACTTATCCAGAAGGTTACGATCCAGATGCCACTTCAGGTGCTACTGAAGAGTAAACATTCTCTATAATAAAATTTAAACTAATTAATTTAAAAATATAAATTTATAACAAAGAGTGCTGGGGAATATTCCCTAGCACTCTTTTATTAGAGTCATAATACGAATAATATCATATGATAGATCTATTATTTATAATTGAAAAGTTTGCCTTCTTTCATTTGATAAACATGATCCATTAAATCTAATAGGCGGGTGTCATGTGTGACAATTATTGCGTCTTTTTGCCTATGCTTTACCTCTTTACGTATCATTTTAACAATCTGATACCCTCGCTCATAATCAAGATTAGCGGTTGGTTCATCGCCTAAAATAAGAGTAGGATTATTCATAAAGGCTCTAGCAATAGCTACACGTTGCTTTTCGCCACCAGAAAGTTCCTCCGGATAAGCCTGTTTTCGATGGAGTATTCCTAGATTGTCAAGTAATGATAAAGCTAATTCTTCTGATTCATGCTTATCTTTATTAGCTAAATCACTGATTACCATCAATTGTTCAAATACTGTTAAGTATGAAACGAGTTGGCTTCCTTGGAAAATAAATCCAATGTGATCTTGTCTAACTTGTGTTAATTCATTCTGTGAAAGTCCAGTTATTTGTTGATTATTAATATAAATGTCACCTTCTGTAGGTGTTAATAAAGCACCTGCCATTGATAGAAATGTACTTTTACCAGAGCCACTAGGTCCGATGATAGCAACCATTTTTCCTCCGTCTAGTTTAAAGTCCATTTGATTGATCACTTTATTTATATTCTCACCGTCTTGATAATGTTTAGAAACACCTTTAAATACTAAACTTGTCATCAATTATTTCCTCCAATTGCAATGATGGGATCAATATTGATTACTTGCCATAATGAGGCTATTGATCCGAGTATAGCCACAGTTAAAAAAATGACACTACCAGTTAAGATCGATGACCAGCTGAATAAAAATGGAACGATGCTTGGTAAGATAATATTAGTTATATATATAAGGGTTACTGAGATTAAAACACTAAGTCCGACAACAATACCTACTTGTGCTAACATCATTTTTAGTAAGTAGGAAGTTGACGCTCCGAGAGCTTTTAACTGTCCGAGTTCTTTTTTCTTTTGAATAGTAATGATATAGAAGAACATCGCCAAGATTGTTCCGCTAATAATGTACATACTAATAATCAGTAGTAAAAATGATACTCTTTGTGCCAATAATCCTGGAATGTTAGTCACAATGTCTTCCTTGCTTACTACATCGATATCATATTTATGATAGAAGTAATCAGGAATGAAATTTTTTTCATTTTTCGACACAATGGCTTGTACAGTAGCAAATCCAACCATTTGTCCCGTAATAGTTGTTTTACTATACTGCGGTTGGTTTAGATAAACGATCGGTGAGTAACTGTATGTCTCATCATTAGTAAAAGCCACAATTGTGAAAGGAACATTCATATTAACATCGTAGATAGTATCTCCTAATTGAACACCTTCTGCTTGAAGGTACGAGCTTGCTATAACTTCTTGTTCATTTTCTGGAGTACGGCCTATTTCAATCTCTGGCATCATAAAACTATTCGGATCCATTCCAAAGTAAGCAACTTCAAATGTCTCTCTACTTGTTTTATCGCTTAAGTTCTGCATATTGGCTAAACGAACACCTAAGATAAATGCAGAATTGTCATCTAGATCTTCTAAAATATCTGTTGCGTGAGCTCCGCTGAATGAAGATTGTACCATGCTCTCGCTTGAACCCCCACTTAAAATAAACGTCTCGGCAGGTGAGTTCATAATTTTAGACGCACCAAGTCTTCTGAGACCAGTTGTTAAGCCAATAGTAAAAAAAACTAAATACATTGTACAGACAAGTACAAGGATAATAATCGTATATTTTCCTTTGTTTTTTTTAACATCTTTCCAAGCTATGGACATAAAAAATTCCTTTCTAAAACAGTAATAATTATTGTTTATTATATCACAATAGGTGTTGTTTGAGTGAGTGTGTTCTACAAAACTATAGCTATTCTTAATATTAAAATTAGCTTATAAAAGAAAATACAAAGATATAAATGTTAATAAACTATTGATTACTAAAAACCTTCTGATTATGTGTTATCACATAATCAGAAGGCATTTACACTATACTGATACTGATCTGAATTAATCTCTATAAGTTAAATTGTCATTGTTATACCATGCGTATACAAGTCCGATAATGAGTCCACCACCGATATAGTTTCCAATCCAAGCTAGCAACCAAGTTATTATTACAGTAGATAACGGGAAGTTAAGACCAACATTAGTAAACGAGACAATACCTACAATACCAAAGTTAGCGACCACGTGTTCATAGCTTAAGAATACGAATGAGAAGATAGCTGTTACAATTATAAAAATTTTAACAAAGTCTGATTTACCTAAAATAAATCCTAAAATGGCAATGTTAACAAAAATATTAGCAGTAATACCCTCAAGGAAAACTAAGAATAAATCTTTCGTTAATTTTCCTGTCAGCGTTGTGATCAGGAATGAATCATTAGTAAAGACTTGGAAAGGTGATGTCGAACCGATTAAGGCACCAGCTAGAATTGATCCAACGATATTACCGATAGTACAAAATAGTAAAATTTGTACTACTTTTTTGGGCTTGATTATCTTATGGTAAGCTCCAACTGTTAGGTACATCATGTTTGAAGTCACTAACTCATGATGTAAGTATAGGATCCATACTAATCCGAAGGCGAAAATAAATGCAAAGCCAAACTTTCCAAAATTGGGGAATAACTCATTTATGTAATCAGCTGCTATTGCTCCGACGGCAGTTGCGAAGACTAACATCGCACCGGCGTACATGGCACGGACGAAGTAGTGAAGTTTGCTTTGATCATATAAACTTTCTTTTTTGACTGTTGAAGCGGCAATGCTTTTAATAAATTCAGATTTTGTTTCTATGTTTTGTTCCATTACGATACTCCTTTAAAAAATAACGTTTTTATACTGTGATAATGGCGTTTAAAATTAAGATAAGACCCACTTGTAAATCGCTTTTGCAACACCATCATTATCATTGGAGTCAGTAATATCATCCGCAATTTCTTTTAGCTCGGGGATGGCGTTTGCCATGGCTACGCCAATGCCTGCTGTCTCAATGAGGTGGAAGTCGTTACCACCGTCACCAATTCCCATCACTTCTTCAATAGGAATCGAAAGTTTAGCTGCCAATTCATCAACTGCTGTACCTTTATCTGAACTTATATTAATAAACTCTAAGAATCTTGGATCGCTTCGCATGATTGTAAATTGGTCATGCAAATATTTGGGCAAACTATTTTCGGCATGACTAACCTTTTCTGGTTGATCAATAAGCATAAATTTATCATAAACTTTATCAGTATCTAAGGAATCAAGCGTGTGTTGCTTAATGGGCAAATTCATTAATTTAGATTCATATTTAGCCATATCCGTTATTTCTGCGTGTGTTGTATCCATTGCCTCATCATTAATTCCATAAGCGCTTACGCCTAGCTTATGAGATAATTCAAAAAGCGATTTTACCTCTTCAAGCGAAAGAGGATGCGTTGTCACACGTTTCATCGTTTTTAAGTCGGTGGTCACGGCACCGTGATAGGTAATCAAGTAGGCTTCAGTACCATACAGTCCCAAATCTTTGGTGGCTTGAATGGCCCCATTAGTTGGCCGCCCAGTACATAAAACGACTTTAATTCCTTTATCAATGGCTTTATTGATAGCTTCTTTATTCATATTAGATATTTCTAAATTAGAATTAAGTAGTGTATTGTCCATATCAATGGCAATTAATTTAATATTCATGAAAATACCTTCCTTATAGTGATTTGATTTTTCCGTTTTTAATATATTGACTAAACATTCTGTAATTATCAGCAAACATGCCTAACGTTTCATGGTCAGAAGGTTTAATAAACGCTCTTGGAACATAAAGACGATGGTCACCATGGATATTATCACTTAAAATGCGTGCGATTTGGCTAATCTCACCTAGTTCAGCCAGGGAACCATCTGAATGAATGAGTAATATAGGTGCTTTTTTCTTCAGTTTGTAGTCATATGAAATATCTGAACTGGTGTTTGTACCTGTAAACAGCTCTTTATCCATTGAAGATTTATCAACTAAATTACGTAAGATTTCAACTGTCTCCATATCGGTCTCAGGGTCATATTCAATTGATTTTAATGGGCGACGATTAAGCACCATTGACGCAAGTTGGCTTAAGTAAGGATCACTGTGTTCAGCCCAAATATTAATGGCAGTCAATAGTACACCGTCATCTAGTTTTAAATAATCATCTAATGTATAAGACTGATTAAAGAAAGGATCTAAGTGTGGTAATGTATAACCTAAGCGACCTTCTTTGTGAAGGTCAGTCGCTCTTTTAAGCAAACGGTCTAACGTTACTTCCATTCCGCGGGATACTGGGTGGAAATAAACCTGCATATACATTTGGTAACGGCACAAAATATAATCCTCTACAGCATGCATGCCGTTAATATCAAAAGCAATGCCGTCTTTATAAGGACGCATGACACGCATGATTCGTGATAAATCAAAAGAACCGTATGTTGCCCCTGTAAAATAAGCATCTCGAAGTAAGTAATCCATGCGGTCGGCATCAATTTGACTTGAAATGAGTTGGACAACTTGAGGGTTTGGATGTTCTTTTGTAATTACACTTGCTACTTCATTGGGGAAGTTCTCAGACACTTGTCTTAAAATATTATTCACTTCTGTGCCTTCTTGCAAAATAATATCAATCGTAAATTGTTCATGATCCGTTTCAAATATTTTTTCGAAAGTATGAGAAAAAGGCCCGTGACCAATATCATGAAGAAGGGCGGCACAAAGAGTTACCAAGCGGTACTGGTCATCCCATTCATTATCATAACGACGAGTAAAGTTATTGATGATTTTTCGAGCTAGTTCGTAAACGCCTAGGGAATGTGAAAATCTAGAATGTTCTGCACCGTGGAATGTATACTGACTGGTTCCTAATTGCTTAATGCGTCTTAGTCGCTGAAATTCTTTTGAGTTAATTAAATTCATAATGATTTGGTGATTGACATGCACATGATCATGCAATGGATCACGAAATACTTTTTCGGAAGGTAAACGATCCAATTCTTCAAATCTTTTTCGATTCATTTGCTTGAAGCTCCTTCTAATATGCCTCTTTATCAAATAAGTCTTTTAACATTCGATTATTTCTGTCGACCATTTTGTCATAAGAGGCCTGATATTCCATTAACATCTCCTCTGTGTAATCGCCAGGTGTGATTGAACCAACTGAAGCAAAGAAATCAATGATATGCTTAATAACTTGGTTAACAGATAGTGAGCCATCAATTTCATCAGAAACAGTTACCATTACATCCGGATTGATATCTGGGTAGTGCCATTTAACATCTTCGCCTTGAAGTCCTTTTTCATAAAATTCCTTAATGAGGAGAGAACGATCGTCTTGCACGCCGTCTATCCCGACATATATCATAATCGCTAGTCCACCTTTAATACGACGTTGCGAAATGCCAGCAATCTTACGTCCATTAATGCTTAAATCATAATCACCCGGACAATAGGAATCGGGAATTTCTTTAGCGATGACTTCAACATTATAAGATTTTAACGATTCAGCAATAATGTAATGCATACGTTCATAAGCATCGTTGATATTAAGGCGCATATGATCTTCTTCAGGGAAGATAATCGAGAAGTTTAAAACGCCTGGATCGCTAACGACTGCGAGTCCGCCAGAGTTTCTAACGATCGCATCATAGCCAGCGTCTTCAAGGACCTTCATTCCTTTTTCTAAATGAGGTAATTTGGTATCAATCATACCTAAGAAAATAACTTTTTCAGTTGGCCAAGCATAGAGAATGGGCTTGTTAATTTTAGCGGCATGATGAATTAAAGCATCGGTTAATGCAAAATAAGTTAAGTGTGTCGTTTTTTGTGGGAAGTCCTCTGTATGATAATATAAAAAATCTTGACTCACCCAATCTTTGTTATTTTCCATAAGTCATTCCTTTTCTAAAATACTTTCATAATTATACCAAAAAATTGACATAGTCTAAACTAAACATCGCTTATCTCTACGGTCTATTGTGTACGAACATCCTAAATTTATGGTAAACTATACTATGAATGTTTTTATGAGGTGAATGCTATGAAAGGAAAAAATGGTGTACCTGTTGAGGTAGTCATTAAAACAGAATCAAGACAATTTGATGATATCAATCAACATCTTTTTGAAGATGAAGGTCGCTTTGTTGAAATGAATAATAGCTATTATATTCGATTTGAAGAAGAATACCAACATACGAAAGTGCCTGTGATGGTCAAGATTACAGATGATAAACGGGTTAACTTAATTCGATATGGTGAGCACAAGACGAACTTGCTGTTTGACGGGAATGAACCGACGTATACAAAGTTGAACACACCGGCAGGCATTGCCCAGATAACTGTTGATACAAACCATCTAAATATCGCTATTAAAGATCAACCTTTATCAGGTGAAATATTTATTCAATATGAATTAGAAATGAATCAACAAAAATTAGGCTCCTATCAAATCGAATTGCGTTTTACGACATGATAGGCTAATATTATTTTGATAAAAAAGAATAGGGAAGGAAGACCACCGTGAAATTTAAACAATTTGAAAATACAAACAAAAAAGAATTAGCAATGATTAACGTTGCAAAAGCAGTCTTAGAAAATGTTCACAACGTCATGCATTTTAACGACCTACTAGCTGAGGTTTCAGAATATTTAGAAATGTCAGACGATGATATAGAAAAAGAAATGGGTCAATTCTATACAGATTTAAATATCGATGGACGCTTTATTTCACTAGGTGAAAACCGCTGGGGGCTTCGAGAGTGGTATCCGGTTGACTCAATTGACGAAGAGTTAACTCAAGAAAATGATATCGAATTAATCACGCCAAAACAAGCAGCTGATGGCTTTGACGATATTGAACATGTTGAAGAAGAGTTACTTGATGATGCTGAGAAAGAAATGGACGATGAAGAAGTCGACGATGACGAAGAGAACGTTGAACCTGATGAAATTACTGATGACGGTGATGATGAATTAGATGAGTACTCAGATGATATTGATGATATTGATGATGAAACATCAGAATTAGAAGGTCTAGAAATTGTTGAAGAAGATGAAGTACTAGAAGACGACGAAGATTAATAAAATTTGGAAATGGACTTGACGAATTCAAGTTACATCGCTAAACTATTATTTGGGCTCTTTAAATTATTTAGAGACATTGAAAGTTTTTAATTAACGCTCCCTATTCATATATGAGTAGGGAGTTTTGTTGTTTTATATATCCATTTTAAAATCAGGAGGTACAATTTTGACAAAGTATATTTTTGTAACAGGTGGCGTGGTTTCTTCAATTGGTAAAGGGATTGCTGCAGCATCTCTCGGACGACTACTAAAAAATAGAGGCTTAAAAGTAACTATTCAAAAGTTTGACCCATATATTAACGTTGACCCGGGAACAATGAGCCCGTACCAACACGGTGAAGTGTTTGTGACTGATGACGGAGCAGAAACAGACTTAGACTTGGGACACTATGAACGTTTTATTGATATTAACTTAAATCAGTACTCTAACGTGACAACAGGTAAAGTATACTCAGAAGTATTAAATAAAGAACGTCGCGGAGACTACCTAGGTGCTACAGTTCAAGTTATTCCACATATTACCAATGAAATTAAAGATAAAATTATGCGTGCTGCTCGCACTACTGACTCAGATATTATTATTACGGAAGTTGGGGGTACAGTAGGAGATATTGAATCACTTCCGTTTTTAGAAGCATTACGCCAAATGAAAAGTGAAGTTGGTGCGGACAATGTGATGTACATTCACACAACTTTAATTCCTTACTTAAGTGCCGCTGGAGAGATGAAAACAAAACCAACGCAACATAGTGTGAAAGAGTTACGTAGTTTAGGTATCCAGCCAAATGTATTAATCGTCCGTTCTGAACATAAATTAGAACAAAACATCAAAGATAAATTAGCATTATTTACTGACGTTGACGAAAAAGCTGTTATTGAATCACTAGATGTGGATACATTGTATTCCATTCCATTACGCCTAAAAGAACAAGGTCTAGATGAAATTGTAGTCAACCACTTAAAACTTGATGTTCCTGAAGCAGATATGACCAAATGGATTGAATTAGAACAAAAAGTAAAGAACTTATCAGGAACAGTAAAAATTGGTATTGTTGGCAAATATGTTGAACTTCCAGATGCGTATCTATCAGTTATCGAGGCGTTAAAACATGCAGGTTATGATTTTAATACGGATGTAGAAATTGAGTGGATTAATTCAGAAACACAATCTGAAGCTGATATTATTAAAGCAATTGATACATGTGATGGTATCGTTGTACCAGGCGGGTTTGGAACACGCGGTTTAGAAGGTAAAATTTCTGCAATTAAATATGTTCGTGAAAATAATATTCCTTTCTTAGGTATTTGTTTAGGTATGCAGTTAGCAGCGATCGAATATGCACGTAACGTCGCGGGATTACAAAATGCCCACTCGACTGAAGTGGATCCATCAGTTGAACATAACATTATTGATTTAATGGCGGATCAACATGAAATCGATGAACTTGGTGGCACATTACGTTTAGGTTTATATCCATGTAAGTTAAAAGAAGGAACCAAAGCAGCCGAAGCATATGGTACTGATGTTGTTCAAGAACGTCACCGTCACCGCTATGAGTTTAATAATGAATACCGTGATATTCTAACTGAAAAAGGTTTAACTATTTCAGGCGTGTCACCAGATAACAAACTAGTAGAAATTATCGAAATTAATGAAAATGATTTCTTCGTGGGAAGTCAATTCCACCCTGAATTTATTTCTCGTCCAAATCGTCCGCAACCACTATTTGTGAAGTTCATTGAAACTTGTGTAAATAAATATGACTAATAACTAGTTTATAGGGAATATATTTGATATAATATCTTTGTGTTATGAACAATTGTTTTAACAATTGAATTAATCTTAGGAGGCAATCATAATATGAGTCGTTTAGTAAGTATGACAGATATGTTAAATAAAGGATTGAAGGAAGGCTACGCTGTAGGTCAGTTTAATATTAATAACCTAGAGTGGACGCAAGCAGTCTTACAAGCAGCAGAAGAAGCAAAATCACCAGCGATTTTAGGTGTTTCTGAAGGTGCTGCAAAATACATGGGTGGTTTTGAAGTTGTAATGGGCATGGTTAATGGCCTAATGGAAACAATGGACATTACTGTACCAATCGCTGTACACTTAGACCACGGTTCATCATTTGATAATTGTAAACAAGCAATCGATGCTGGATTTACATCGGTTATGATTGACAATTCTAAGTTACCAATCGACGAAAACATCGAAAATACACGTAAAGTTGTAGAGTACGCACACGCTAAAGGGGCATCAGTTGAAGCTGAAATCGGTTCTGTAGGCGGAACTGAAGATGGTGTAACTGGTGGCGTAATCTATGCTGATCCAGAAGAATGTAAACGTATCGTTGATGAAGCGGGTATTGATGCTTTAGCAGCTGCTTTAGGATCAGTTCACGGTGACTACGACGGTGAACCACAATTAGGTTTCGATGAAATGAAAGAAATTTCTGAGTTAACAGGTGCTCCACTTGTATTACACGGTGGTTCAGGTATTCCTGATTACCAAATCAAGAAAGCGATCGAATACGGTCACTGTAAGATTAACGTGAACACTGAGTTACAACAAGCTTGGACAAAACGTACTCGTGAAATCATTGCTAACGATGATAAAGTTTACGATCCACGTAAAATTATCGGACCAGGTAAAGAAGATATCATTCGTGTAACTAAAGACAAAATGGAAATGTTCGGTTCAGCTGGCAAAGCCTAAACCGATTCAAACCAAAACAACCTTCATTTTTGAAGGTTGTTTTTATTTGCGTAATTTTAATTTGATTGACGATCCGGTATGCTATAATAACTTTCGGTTGTTTTTTGAGAAGTTGTTTAATATACTTAATTAGATAGTTAGATATTGTGAAACATGTTTTTTTAGACAGGATGGTTAATCATGAAAAAATTAATCGTTAACGGAGGAAATAAACTTAATGGTGAAGTGACGATTTCGGGCGCTAAGAACAGTACCGTTGCTTTAATCCCAGCATCAATCTTAGCTGATTCTCCAGTTACATTAGAGGGTGTACCAAATATTCAAGACGTACACTCATTAATTGAAATTTTAAATGAAATGAATGTAAAAACAGACTTTAATGGATCAACATTAGTCATCGATCCAACTGAGATGGTCTCTGTTCCAATGCCGAGTGGTAAAATTCAGAGTTTAAGAGCATCATACTACTTTATGGGATCCCTACTTTCTAAGTTTGGTGAAGGGGTTGTTGGGCTGCCAGGTGGTTGCTTCTTAGGTCCTCGTCCAATTGACCAACACTTAAAAGGCTTTAGACAATTAGGTGCAACCGTTGAAAATGAACTCGGTGCCATGTACTTGAAAACTGAAGCAGATGGCCTTCAAGGTGCGCGTATTTATTTAGACGTTGTTTCCATTGGAGCAACCATTAATGTGATGCTTGCAGCTGTTAAAGCTAAAGGTAAAACAATTATTGAAAACGCGGCTAGAGAGCCTGAAATTATTGATGTTGCAACGCTATTGAATAATATGGGTGCGAAAATACGTGGTGCTGGGACGGATATGATCCGCATTGAAGGTGTAGACAAGCTAAATGGTTGCCGTCATACAATTATTCCTGACCGTATTGAAGCGGGCACTTATTTATCGATGGCCGCAGTAGCCGGGGAAGATGTGCTAGTAAAAAACGTTATTGTAGAACACATCGAAGGCCTTATTGCTAAGTTGGAAGAGTTAGGAGTACCATTAGAAATTGGCGAAGATAGTGTCAGAGTGACGGCGCCGACTGAACCACTGAATCCAGTTAGCATAAAAACACTTCCTTATCCTGGGTTTGCGACTGACTTACAACAACCTATTACACCTTTATTGTTGCTTGCTAAAGGTGAATCAGTCATCACAGACACCATTTATCCAAAACGTGTAAAGCACATCCCTGAATTAAATCGTATGGGCGCACAAGCTAGAGTTGAAAGTGATGTTATTCTTATTGAAGGTGGACACGCACTGAAGGGTGTTGAAGTAAAAGCTAGCGACTTAAGAGCTGGAGCATGCTTACTCTGTGCAGGATTAATTGCTGAAGGTGAAACCGTTGTAACAGGAGTAGAGAATATTTTAAGAGGTTATTCAAATATTGTTGAAAAACTGTCAGACTTAGGTGCTGACATTCGTATGGAAGAAACAAATGAGGAAGAGGCGTAGAATCGTTGGCAAAAAGAGATGATTTCTTTACTTATGATGATTTACGTGACAAGACATTAAAAGAAATTTATGAATTAGCTAAAAAATTTAAAATTCCATACTATAGTCAAATGAATAAAAAAGAATTATCCATGGCTGTAGTGAGAGCTCAAGAGAAAAAACAAGGTTATTTTGAAGTGACTGGTATTTTAGACAAAATGGTCAACCAAGATTTTGGTTTCTTAAGACCAATAAACTTTTCGCAGAGTAATGAAGATATCTATATTTCTGCTTCTCAAATCACAAGATTTGGTTTGCGTAATGGTGATGAAGTTTCCGGCACAGGTAGACCACCAAAATCAGGAGAGCGTTATATCGGTTTAATGAATGTGAAGGCTGTGAATGGCAAGGATCCCGAAGAGGCGAAAGATCGTCCACACTTCCCAGCTTTAACACCACTTTATCCTGACCAACGTATCAAATTAGAGTCAACGCCAGGTCGAATGTCTTCTCGAATTATGGATTTAGTATCACCGATTGGTTTTGGGCAACGTGGCTTAATTGTCGCACCACCAAAAGCAGGTAAAACAACCTTGCTTAAAGAAATCGCAAATGGTATTAAAGAAAACCACCCGGATGTTGAATTAATTATGCTTTTGATTGATGAACGACCAGAAGAGGTTACTGATTTAGAACGCAGTATTGATGGTGAGATTGTCCATTCCACGTTTGATCAACAACCGATTAATCATGTGAATGTGAGTGAATTGGCTTTAGAACGGGCTAGACGCTTAGTTGAAGATAAGCGGGATGTAGTGATCCTGATGGATAGTATTACTCGACTAGCCAGAGCCTATAACTTAGTTGAACAGCCAAGCGGACGCACGCTAAGCGGTGGGTTAGATCCTGCTTCATTATACCGACCAAAGCGATTCTTTGGTTCAGCTCGTAATGTTGAAGAAGGTGGAAGTTTGACGATTGTAGCGACAGCCTTGATTGATACCGGTAGCCGCATGGACGATGTGATTTTTGAAGAGTTTAAAGGTACAGGGAACATGGAGCTTCACTTGTCAAGACAATTGGCTGAACGTCGCATTTTCCCAGCCATCGATATTCAACGATCAAGCACCCGTAAAGAAGAGATGCTTTTATCGAAAGAACAGCTTGAAGCCATCTATAAATTACGTCGAGGCATGCCTAATGACTCATTAGAGTTTACGGAACGTTTTATTCAAACATTGCGTAAGTCAAAAACAAATAGCCAATTTGTCGATAAAATTTCTAAAAAATAACGTTTTAGTCCGAATTCACAGATATTTATGAAAGATGAAAAAAATATTGCAATCTCAATCGAATCATGATAATATATCTAATGTTGTAATAAAAATAAACGAAGTGATTAAAAATCACATGATAACTATGGACACGCAAAGGGTTCATGGCATAAGGAGTGAAAAGAATGAAACAAGGAATTCATCCGGAATATAATCAAGTTGTATTTATGGACACTACAACAGGTTACAAGTTTTTATCAGGTTCAACAAAAACTTCAGATGAAACTGTTGAGTGGGAAGATGGTAAAGAATATCCATTAATTCGTGTTGAGATCTCTGCAGATTCACACCCATTCTATACAGGTCGTCAAAAATTCGCACAAGCGGACGGACGTATCGATCGTTTCAACAAAAAATACGGTCTTTCAGACGACGAATAATCAAAGATTTAAGTATCAAAGGCATCCTTTGTTGGGTGCCTTTTTTTATATGGTTAATTTGGTTAAATAGTAATTATACAAAAATATTTTCGAGTTTACTTAACGACATTTAACTGATACCAAGATTAAAAATTAAAATTAAATTAAAATAGAGATAAATTGATGGATATTACTAGTAAATTAAAAAAGAGTTTGCTATAGTATAAAATGCTTACGAAAAGTAAGTGAAGTAGAAGGAGGATATTACATTGGCAATTATATTATTTTTAATATTATTTTTATTGTTACTATTTGGGTTATACCGACTCCAGAAAAATTATGTTCCATATTCTAAACGAACATTTGCTGGATTAGGTATGGGGATTGTGTTCGGTGGCATTATTCAATTTATATTTGGAGCAACCAGTGAAACAACTGCGACCTTAATTGAATGGATAGATATTGTTGGATCTGGGTATGTAAGGTTTTTACAACTACTTGTCGTGCCACTAATTTTTGTCTCATTAGTTAGAGCATTTACAGAAGTCCAAGGTAGTTCGAATTTAGGAAAAATTAGTCTGAACGTATTAAGTGTATTAATTATTACTGTCATGATTGCATCAGCGATTGGATTAACCTCAGTATTGCTATTTAATTTAGATGGTGCTGAATTTACGCGTGGTGCAGCAGAAATGGAACGTATCGCAGCACTTCAACAATCTCAAGCGGAAGTCGCTGATTTAACCATTCCACAACAACTGGTTAACTTTATTCCGGCGAATATATTTGAAGATTTTGCTAATAGCCGTTCAACCAGTATTATTTCAGTCGTGATTTTCTCTGCATTAACAGGCGTCGCTTATTTAGGGGTACAAAGAAAAGAACCTGAACAAGGCGATATGTTTAAGAAAATGATTGATTCTTTACACGCCATTGTTATGCGTATTGTAACGTTAGTTCTTAGAATGTCACCTTATGGTATTTTAGCTTTAATGACTAAAATGGTTGCGACATCAAGTATTGATGCTCTGATTAATATGGGAACGTTCTTAGTTGCCGCTTATGTAGCGATGATTGCTATGTTTATTGTTCATGCATTAATTTTAACTGGGTTTAAATTAAATCCAGTGACGTATTTCAAAAATGCATGGGAAGTTTTAAGCTTTGCGTTTACATCACGTTCAAGTGCAGGGTCTTTACCATTAAACATCCAAACACAACAAGAAGCAATGGGGGTTGACTCAACAACTGCTAACTTCTCTGGAACATTCGGTTTATCAATCGGTCAAAACGGTTGTGCCGGTATCTACCCAACGATGTTAGTTGCTGTTATTGCACCAGCAGTTGGAATGGACTTATCTAACCCGATGACTTGGTTAACCATCATTGGTACGGTAGCTATTTCATCGTTTGGTGTTGCCGGTGTTGGAGGTGGAGCGACATTCGCTTCATTAATCGTCTTTGGTACTCTGGGATTACCAGTTGAAATTATTGGTTTAATGATTTCAATCGAACCAGTGATTGATATGGGACGTACAGCATTGAACGTCAATGATAGTATTTTGGCAGGTGTGATTGCTGCGAAACGTCAAGGAACATTGAACGAAGATATTTATAATGATGAAAACCGACGATTAGAACCAGAATATACAATGTAATCGATCAAACCCTAAGCTAAGGATGTGTCACAGCATTCTTAGCTTTTGATTTATGTCGTCGATAATAAAAAAGTTCTTTATTGATAAGCTATTTGACAGTCATAGAATACGTGGTAATATATTTAAGTTAGATAGTATATAGATATAGAAAGATTATTGGTAGAAACTATTTAATTGAATGGCCATTTGACTACCAACAATTTTATGTAAATATTTAGCAAATAACAAAACCAAAGTCAGTTTGCATGATAATTTATGCTAAAATGAATAAGACAATGTTTGGCGACTATCATGAGATGGTTATGTGGAGGAAATAGTTATGAATATCTTTTTAATTTATGGTGGAAAAAGTGCTGAGCACGAAGTATCAATTGTTTCTGCTTATAATATTGTAAAAGAAATTAATTTTGAACAGCATATAGTGAAGCCTATTTATATAACACGTGAAGGTAAATGGGTAAAAGGTGATGACTTAAAAACAGCAGAGCACATAAACTCTCAAATTGATATGATTGTGTCTGAAGATCAACCGGCATTTGATTTTAATGAATTGCGCCAAGAAGATGCGGTAGCTTTCCCAGTTCTTCACGGCCCTAACGGTGAAGATGGGACAGTACAAGGATTATTTGAAGTTCTAGATGTTCCTTATGTTGGCTGTGGTGTTTTAGCAAGTTCAACAGGTATGGATAAAATAATCAGCAAGGCATTATTTGAACATGCTGGTATACCTCAGCTACCTTATGTACCAGTTAATCAAAAAAGATGGAAACTGGATCAAGATGAAGTTATCCAGTCGATAGAATCAGAACTATCGTATCCAATGTATGTGAAACCAGCTAATATGGGTTCAAGTGTCGGTATTTCTGAAGCGAAAGATCAGAATGAATTACGTCAAGCGATTGTCTTAGCATTTGAATTCGATCACCGAGTAGTTGTAGAACAAGGTGTGATTGCTCGTGAGATTGAAATATCTATTCTAGGAAATGAAGATGTGAACACGTCTGTTCCAGGTGAGTTAGTTAAAGATATTCAATTTTATGATTATGAATCAAAGTATGAAAACAACAATGTAACCTTACAAATTCCAGCGAACGTAGATAATAATATTATCACTAAATTAAAAGATTATGCAGCGAAGGCTTTTTTAGCTATTGACGGAAGCGGCTTAACGCGTGCTGATTTTTTTGTTACGGAAAACAATGAGATTTATATTAATGAAGTGAATACTTTCCCAGGGTTTACACCAATTAGTATGTATCCAAAACTGTGGGAAAACACAGGATTAAGTTATCACGATTTAATTGAAGAATTAATTCAACTGGGGATTAAACGTCATCAAGTCAGATCAGAAAAACAGTTGAAAGATAGATAAGGAGTCGATCAGAGTGACTTGGAAGCTTTCAGAAATTGCGAATGCCGTAAACGGAAAATTAGTTAACGCTTCAGAAGATGTAACGGTAACTGGTGTTCAATTTGACTCCCGAAAATTAAAAGCGGGTCATTTATTTGTTCCGCTTATTGCACAGCGAAATGGTCATGACTTTATTCAAAGCGCGATAGATAATGATGCTGTTGCAGCATTTTGGAGTGAAGATGATAAGGCTATTCCGAGGGACTTCCCAGTTATTAAAGTTGATGATACTCATCAAGCATTGATTGAGTTTGCAAAGTGGCACTTAAACAATGTTAATCCTTTAAAAGTAGCCATTACTGGCAGTAACGGTAAGACAACAACCAAAGATATGGTTGCTGCTGTTCTTAGCGAGCAGTACAAGACGCATAAAACACAAGGTAACTTTAATAATGACATCGGAGTGCCAATGACCTTGCTCGGTATGTCAACAGATACTGAAGCGATTGTCGTTGAAATGGGTATGGATAAACCAGGCGAAATTTCTGAATTATCTCAGATGGCACACCCCGATATTGCCATCATAACGATGATTGGTGAGTCACATATCGAATTCTTTGGATCACGAGAAAAAATTGCAGAAGCGAAAGTTGAAATTTTAGACGGCTTGAATGATGAAGGACTATTTATCGCAAACGGTGATGAACCATTACTTGAAGGCGCGATTACTGAACTTAAGAATTCAAATTCATCCAAGAGAGTCAAAACTTTTGGTACAAAAGACACTAATGACTTGTATTCGCAAGAGATCGAAACAGAAAAACGTCAAACTTCTTTCCGTATCAATGTTGATCTAAATAAACAACTGACTATTCCAACACCAGGTAGTTACAATGTAAATAATGCATTAGCTGCGATTTTAGTTGGTTTACAGGTTAAGATGCCACTTGATCTGATAGCTAAAGGTCTACAAGGATTCCAATTAACCAAAAACCGCCTAGAATGGCTTGATGGTGTGAACGGATCCAGTATCTTGAACGATGCTTACAACGCAAGCCCATCATCAATGAAGGCAGTTTTAGATTATTTTTCGACTTTAGAAGTGAAAGGTAAGAAAATTGCTGTATTGGGTGACATTAGAGAACTTGGTGAATTATCAGAGGAACTTCATGCGTCCATTCATAAATCGATTGATCCAGAATTAATTGATGTCGTTTACTTATATGGCGTAGAGATGGAAGCATTATATCAAAAAATAGAAAAACAGTTTGATGATCAGACACTGATTTATATTAAAGAGGACCAAGATGATTTGATTACTAAACTGAAAGGACAAATCCAAGCACATGATGTCGTTCTTTTAAAATCAAGTTTTGGTACCAATCTACTCAATGTAATAGAACAAATAAAAGAACATTAGATTATTGACCCTGGTTTATAATTCTTAAACCGGGGTTTTATTATGAAAACGAAAGAGAGTATTTATGAATTTTAAAGATTTACAATTAAGCGAACATTTACAGAAGGCTATAGAAAAACAAGGCTTCAAAGAACCCTCACCTATTCAAGTACAAACTATTCCTTTATTATTAGAAGGACACAACGTTATTGGACAGGCACAGACAGGAACAGGTAAAACAGCAGCGTTTGGTTTACCGTTACTCGAAAAAATTAACACTAAGCACCGACAAGCACAAGCCATTATCGTTACACCGACTCGAGAGTTAGCGAATCAAGTGAGCACAGAAATAAAAACACTCGGTCAATTTAAAAAAGTAAGTACCGCAACGATTTACGGTGGAGTAAGTATCAGTAATCAAATTAAAGATATTAAACGTGGCGCTCAGATTTTAATTTGTACCCCAGGACGTTTAATTGACTTAATGAACCGTAAAGTGATTAAATTAGAAGAAGTAAAAACATTAATTCTTGATGAAGCTGATGAAATGTTAAATATGGGATTCATTGATGATATTAAGCGCATCATTAGTCAAATTCCTAATCGTGAGCAGACGGTTTTATTCTCGGCAACAATGTCAAAAGAGATTGAAAAGATTGCGAACCAATTTATTCAAAAACCAAAACGTGTAACTATTGAATCAAAAACATTATCTGCTAGTAGTGTTGACCAGTACTTCGCTCGTCTAAAAGATAAAGAAAAATTTGAAGCTCTCATCAGATTAATGGAAGTTCATCAACCGAAAGCTGCATTAATCTTTGCTCGTACGAAAAAACGTGTGGATGAAATTGTCTCTGGCTTAAAACAGCTTAATTACACAGCTGAAGGGATTCACAGTGACTTTTCACAAGCCCAACGTACACGTGCGTTAGACCAATTTAAAAAAGGTCGCTTTGATATTTTAGTTGGAACAGACGTTGCAGCTCGTGGTTTAGATGTTGAAAACATTACTCATGTTTATAACTTTGATGTCCCACAAGATGCTGAAAGCTATGTACACCGTATTGGACGTACAGGACGGGCAGGTGAAGAAGGGGTTTCTGTAACCTTTATACAACCCAAAGAAACAGAATATCTAAAAATGATTGAGTCAGCTATTAACCAACAATTACTACCACTAAAGCCACCAACATCTAACGAGTTAAGACAGAATCAATTGAAAGCGGCAATTGCTGATATTGAAATGACGATTAACTTGGAAGATTTAAGTGATTATTATGAAGCAGCTGATGATTTACTAAATAGCTACAAAGCAAGAAGTTTAGTGGCAATGCTTATTCATGAATTGACAGTGTCTGAAACTGATGCTTCAGATATTAAGATATCTCCCCAACGCCCACTGCCAAGTAAATTTAAGAAAAAATCAAAATCGAAACGAAACAAACGTGGTCATAGCCGAAATAATCAACGTGGACGAATGAATAAGTCAAGAAAACGACATAATCAGTCAAATAAGAATCACAGACAAAAACGTAGCAGACGTCCAAATAAATAATTAGATCTTTTTAAAGGAGTGGTTAGAGTGATTACTGGTATAGGCATTGATATTATTGAGTTAAAAAGAATTGATGAAGCAGTTAAACGTAATAAAAAATTTGTATTCCGAATTCTAACTGAAAGTGAAATAAATCTATACAACTCCTATTCTGAACATAGAGCTACCGAATTTTTAGCAGGGAGATTTGCGGCAAAAGAAGCGTATGCTAAAGCAAGAGGGACCGGGATTGGTAAAATAAAGTTTACGGATATTGAATTCTTACCTAACAATTTAGGTAAGCCTGAATATGTACCAAAGAAAACAGCTGATTGCCATGAGCAAGTCTTGGTCTCTATTTCTCATTCAAAAGAATTTGCTGTAGCTCAAGTATTAATCCAAGACATTTCACAATAACGACTTTAGTTTAAAATGTGAAGAAAGTATGATAGAATAGGTATTATACAATAGTTGTTTTTGATATCTGTTTTATATTTCTTTTGGAGGGTGTATCATGGAAGAGCGTCAGATGAAAGAATTGACAATCGAAATCGATATAGAAACTTATGAAGAATTTCAAGCATACTGTGATGAATCACGATTTGATCGCAATGAGATTTTAGAGCATCTGATGGAACATTTCGTTGAAGAGAGTAAAGCGATGATGAAAAAAATGAAAGACGGTTATGCCGAAATGGCTAAATTGAATTTAGAGATTACTTCAGAGTTCACTGATTGTGAGAATGAAGTTAATATCCATTTATAATCTATTTCTAGTCAATATTTTAATTGACGAGTCTTTATTAGGAGGTTTGCCAATGGTACAGAGAGGAGAAATCTATTATGCAGATTTATCTCCTGTAGTTGGTTCTGAACAAGGCGGCATGCGACCGGTGTTAATTATTCAAAATAATGTAGGGAATAAGTACAGCCCGACGGTTATTGTTGCAGCCATTACAACCAGAATTGAAAAAGGGAAAATGCCGACGCATGTTGAAGTAGGCGAGGAAAATGGATTAGAGAAAAACTCTGTCGTGCTTCTTGAACAACTTCGCACGATCGACAAGCAACGTATTAAAGATAAAGTTACGCAGCTGAAAAAATATAAAATGAATGAGATTGATGAAGCGCTACGTATTAGTATTGGACTCTCTGATAAATACAAATATATTTAAACAATCACTAACTAACCTCAAACCATAGTCATTGAAGTTAATTAGTGATTTTATTATGGTAACTTTACCTAATTTTTGATACGATAGTTAAGTTGATACATTAATCGTGGTTCTCAAGAGAAACCCACAATAAAAATACTTGGAGGTTTTTATATGAAAATAAAAAACTTAGTTATCAATGCTATGGTTGCAGCATTATATGCTGTGATTACGCTAATATTTCCATCATTTACGGCATTCCAGTTTAGATTGTCAGAGATTTTTGCACATTTGCCGGTCTTCGATAAGAGATATGCACCAGGTTTAGTGCTTGGAGTGGTGGTTGCCAATTTAGCATCCCCATTTGCATTGTTTGATGTTACTTTTGGAACATTACATACTGTCGTTTCGCTAATTTTAATGTTAGTACTGACAAAAGGAATTAAGAATATTTACTTAAAGCTAACATTAAATACAGTTATTTTTTCGGCAACAAGTTTCATTATTGCCCTAATGATTTTATATTTTGAGCCATCTGGTACAGCATTTTGGCCAATCTACTTTAGTGTAGCGATCAGCATTGCGGTTGTAATGGGGATCGGTATTCCGATAATGGTATTACTTGACCGGACAATTGGTTTTTCAAAACAATTAGATAAATAAGTAAAAAGCTACCGAATAAGAAAGTGTTGCCTGCACATAGGCACTTTTCAAAGCGGTAGCTTTTTTATATTATTTAATCAACTGAATGATTTAATTTTCTTGCAGGTTCTCAGTAGAAATAATACTGTAACCTTTTTTGTCTAAATTCTTTCTGATAGATTCCAGTTTGTCTTCAGGTAAATCAGGTTCTAAAGTGAAGATTAAACGACGGACTTTGGTATGACCGGATTCATGGTTTACATCTAATGAAAGAACACTCATAATAGAGCATGTACGGTTAATGATTTTAGAAACTTCAGCTAAAGCACCTTTATCACTTGGAACAGCAACGGTAATAACGTAACTACCTTGTTCGATATTCCACGCTTGTTGTAACATATCAATTAATGAAGCGTGTGTTAAAATACCGTAGAAGTGGTTATTCTCATCAAGAACAGTAATGTAAGGTAAATCCTTAATCATGAAGAAAATTTTAAAGAATGATGAGTTGATGTGAATATATTTCGTTGCATTTTTTAGTAAGTGTGTCACAGGTAATGTCATATCTCCCCCACGAGCTTGGTGACGGTAAATATGCATTTTATAAATATTACCACGATAAATTTTACCTGTTTCATCTAAAATAGGCACACAACGGAAACCATTTGCTTCTAATAGATTAATTGCTTCTTGCAATGTTGTGTCTTCTGAAATTGTTTCGACAACATCTTTATGTTTTGAAAGTTGTTTAATTAACATAGATTGCATCCTCCCATATTGCTGATTACAATAATTATATCAAAAATAATAAATAATTACTTCTATATTTATGAAAGGATATTCAATTAAAATGCCAAAAAGAAATGAAATGATGGATCGTCCGGTTATTAACAATGATGTTAGAGAGTACTTAAGAAATAATCAAAAACAATTATCAGGCAAATTAAAAAAACTCGAACAATTTGCAAATGAAAATCGTATTCCAGTCATCCCACATGAAACAGTTGTTTACTTTATATGGTTATTTAATCAAATTAAACCAACTTCTGTATTAGAAGTGGGAACAGCGATAGGTTTTTCAGCATCCCTTATGGCTGAATATATGGATCAAGGAACAGTAACAACCATTGAACGTAACCCCAAAATGTATGAACGTGCCGAAAAAGTATTTAAAGATCTCGGTCTAGAAGAGAGAATTATTCTTAAAAAAGGCCAAGCTAATGAAATATTAGAAGAATTAGAGGATGAAGCTTATGACTTTGTTTTTATGGATAGTGCTAAAGCGAAGTATTATTCATTCTTTCCGGAAGTTTTTAGAGTTGTTAAATCTGGTGGCGTAATTGCCATTGATGATGTTCTTCAAGGTGGAACAATTTTAAATGATGAAAAAGATATCCCTAGACGTGTACGCAAGATTCATCGTAAGTTAAATGATTTCCTCGATGTTGTACTCGATCATCCAGCTTTAGACTCAACTATATTGCCTTTAGGTGATGGTCTTCTTCTGATAACAAAAAAAGAAGATGCTGACTTCTCATTCATGAAAGAAGAATAAACTTAATTAATTTCAAAAAAGCACTTGACGTATTATTCGTCAGGTGCTACAATAATTCTTGTCGTTGAAAAAACGAAAAAATAGAAATTACAAAGTTTAATATTTTTGAAATTAGTCCTTGACTTAAATTTTAATTCATATTATACTAAAGTAGTTGCTTGATTAAATAACTGATTAAGCATCCTTTAGATCTTTGAAAACTAAATAAGATATACAACCAAGATGTGCAAGGGTCTTCGATTCTTTTGAATCGAGACAATTCAAGCATTTTTTAAATAAGTTTTTTTAAAAAAACTTATGGACAACATTATTGAGCAATCAAACGAATCAAGCCGGTGTAGGCTTGACTCATTCAAAATGAGAGTTTGATCTTGGCTCAGGACGAACGCTGGCGGCATGCCTAATACATGCAAGTCGAACGATGAATC
>DATGUS010000036.1:0-12827 GCA_035301245.1 Alloiococcus sp.
TGTGATCGTTAATGTTAAGAATGGTGTAACCACTAAATCCATTACTTGTGGCACCCAAGAACGTAACCATTTTTCAAGTTTACCGATTAGCCACCCTGCAATAATCGCTGGGAAAATAGAACCTTGATAACCAATAATATCTAACCCCAAAATGGAAAGTGGTGTTGCATCCCCACTAGCTACTTCCCATGCATTCGGAAGTTGTGGCGCAACCATCATTAATCCCACTACAACCCCGATAATTGGATTCCCACCAAATTTTCGAGTGGCACTATAAGTAATTAAAACTGGAAGAAATGCAAACGCTGTGTCTGTTAATAGTTGAAATAACGCTTCTACATCAGGTGACATCTGCATACCTAGCTCAACTAATAAACCACGTACGCCCATTAATAAACCAGTCGTTACCAATGCTGGAATTAATGGTACTAAAATATCAGCTAGGATACGCACAACTTTTTGTACGGGATTTAAGTTCTTATAAACATCATCTTTAACTGAATCAGATTTGTCTGATGCTTTTGTTCCACTCATTACTTGATCAAAATCAGCATGAACCTCATTTACTTTACCAGTTCCAAAGACAAATTGATGTTGTCCTGTTGAATAAAAATAACCTTTTACATCCGTTACTTTTTCTGCTAATTCTTTATCGACAACACTATCATCATCTAACACAACTCTTAATCGAGTGGCACAATGTTCGTAGTTCGATATATTATCTTTTCCACCCAATACTTCTAATAATTCCGAAACAATTTTTTCGTTTTTCATTTTGCTTCTCTCCTTTTGATTTGTTTCAATCTATTGAAAATATTTTTGGAACCGGTTCCGTTTTGTTGCTTATAGAATAACTTTAATAATGACAAAATGCAAGCATAAAATAAAAATCTTCTAAAGAATCACACCGAGAGCAATAAATATCTCTAAATTCAATTCCTTAGAAGAATCATTTTCAAAAGTTAGATCCAGTTTATTTATTTATTTCAGTTGATCCTTGAATCGTTAAATCGACAGGAAGTGTTGTTACTTTGCTATGTAGCTTCTTACCCGTTTGTTTTACTTGAACAATTTCTTTCATAACAATCTCTCCCATATCGTAAAATGGATAATTTACTGTTGTAATATGAGGATAGACACTTTGTGTTATTCCATAGCCACCAAACCCACTTAGGGAAATGTCATGCGGTATCGATATACCTAGTTCTGCACACGCATTTGATATTCCTATAGCAATATGATCCGTTGCTGCTGCGATGTATGTCGCTTCTGTGTCAGGTAAGTATTTAAGAGCATATTGATAATTATCCCTTCTTGAAAATCCACTTTCAATGAACTCAACAGATACCCCTGCATTTTTTACGATATCCATAAAACCTTTCTTACGAAGTATCCCTACAGCATAGTCCTCTTCAGTAACCCCAACAAATAGTAACTTTTTGTGCCCTAACGTTAATGCGTGCTGTGCAATAAGACAACCTGCTTGGTAATCATCATAAATAAATGAGGGATAACCTTCTAATTCTTGACCGATCACCACGATTGGTACAGGACTATCCTTAATCATTTGATATAACTCCTCATCAAATGTGGTTGCTAATAAAATGATCGCACCGACTTTTTGACGCTGGAGCATTAATATATTTTGTTTTGTTCTTTTTAAATTTAAGTTAGCATTTGTAATGACTAATTGCATGTTTTCTTCATAAGCAACTGTATCTATCCCCTTCATCACCATGTTTGTTGAAGGAGAATCATACCTAGGAATAATGACACCTATCATACTAGATTTTGAACTTTTTAAATTTTGTGCTAGACGATTCGGTTGATAGCCCGTTTCTTTGACAATTTTATCTAGTTTTTTTTTCGTTTTTTCACTGACAGATCCATTATTCAAGTATCTGGATACGGTACTTTTTGATACATTAGCTAGACTAGCAATTTCTTTCAGTGTTACCATTTAAAATTCTCCAATCAATTAATTACTGATAGAATAAATTGTTCTGTATTCAATCAGTTATATTAATTTATTTCAATAATTTTCTCTTTATTATTATTGTATCATTATATCAATTAATGATACAAAATCAGTCAAAAAGCCCATACTTTACTAAACGAATGTAAAGTACAGGCCGTTTAAATACGTTAATGTTTATTTATCGCCACTAAGTTTCACAAGGATTTTTGCTTGACTCTTGTCATTGCTTAATGATTCAAAACCATTTTCAACGATATTTTCTAGTTCAATATGATCAGTAATGAGTGGTGATACATCAATTTGGTTGTTCTCAATCATCTTCAGGGTTAATTCAAAAATGTCATCTTCATACGCTAATGTGGATGAGATGCGAACGCCAGAAGATGTTAATAACATCGGATTAAAGTCAATTGGTTCTTCAAAAATAGAGACCACAGTGACTGTACCACGTGGACGAGTCACTTGAATTGCTTGTTCTAATGTTACAGGCACGCCAGCCACTTCAAATGTTCGATCAACTCCATCTGGGTAACGTTCTTTAATGTATTCATTCGGATCAACTTCACCTGAGTTAACAACATGAGTTGCTCCGACTTCTTTCGCTTTTGCTAGTCGTTCTTCCGATAAGTCAAATGCAAAAATTTCTTTTGCACCTGCTGCACGTGCAGCAATAATATTTACTAATCCAATCGGTCCAACGCCAAACACTGCTACAGTTTCGCCAAATTCCATCTCTGATTCTCGAATAGCTTGCATCGCAACAGCAGTCGGCTCTACTAACGCAGCGATTTCTAAAGAAACATCATCACTGACTTTAACCACGTTAATCTTGTCAACAACGGTGTAATCAGCAAATCCACCATCTGAGCCTAGACCAACGAATTGGAAGCCTTTATACATATCATATAAACGATTATCATGATTACCACTTGTGATAAGTGGATTAATTGCTACTTTATCACCTGGTTTTACATTCTTAACGTTACTACCTACTTCTTCAACAACACCTGAAAACTCGTGTCCCATAGTAATAGGTCGCTTTTGACCAGTAAGCGGATCAGGTTTATCGCCTGGAGCTATGATTGGTCCTGCTAAATATTCATGTAAGTCACTACCACAAATACCCGCCCAAGCAACACGCACTTTAACATCATCGTCACCAACTAGCTTTGGTTCTTCGATGTCTTCCACACGAATATCTTTGGCATTATAAAATCTTGCCGCTCTCATTAATATCAACCTTTCTTTTTATACAATCGTTACTTTTACTATAACTTTATGTAATTATTATATAGAAAATGAAAAGAATCACAAAGCAGTAACCCCTGGATTCCTTATTAAAAAATATAATAACTTATTTTCTAAGGGATACTATTTATAGTAATTATTATTTTAAAAGTAAAATAAATAATAATTTGATTAGAAATTTTAAAATAATCTATATTATTTTATCTTTTAGTCGTATATTAGAATCATAACGAAGTAAAATAGTTCGCAATATAAAACATTTATCTTAAATCCTTTAAGTAAAGGATTTAAGATTATTTCATTATTTTTAATTGAGAATTATTTTCAGAAAGGGAGTAATTATATTATGAAATTTGTTATTGTAGGATCTTCTCACTACGGGCATGATGTCAGTCAAGCTTTACTTAAGGAGCATCCAGAAGCGGAGATTCATATGTATGAACGCGGTAGTCACCCAAGCTTCTTATCTTGTGGTATCCAAAGTTACCTAGAAGGAGTAGCCCCTTCATTAGACAGTCTTCACTATGCTACTGAAGAGTCCTATAAAGAACAAGGGATTAACATCCATGTTGATAGTGATGTTATTGGCTTAAACCCAGAAAATAATGAAATCATCGTAAAAACCAAGCAAGGCGAAGAAACTGTTTCATATGACAAATTATTCTTATCTCCTGGAGCAAAACCAGCTGAATTACCAGTTAAAGGTCATGATCTAGATGAAATTTACTTTATGAGAGGTCGTGAATGGGCAGGTAAAATTAAAGAACGCATGGAAACGGCTAAAAAAGTTGTCGTCGTTGGTGCGGGTTATATTGGATTCGAAGCGGCAGAAGCATTTACCAAAAAAGGTATCGATACAACCATTATCGATATTAAAGACCACATTTTACCAACTTATCTTGATAAGGAATTATCTAATGTTCTAGAAAAAAATGCTCAAGATCACGGCTTAAAGCTACAAATGAATGAATCTGTTCAAGAATTTGTTGGTGAAGAAGGCAAAGTATCAAAAGTGATTACTGATAAAGGTGAATATGAAGCGGATACGGTTATTATTGCTTTAGGTATTCAACCAAATACTGAGTGGTTACGTGATGCTATAGAAGTTGACGATAAAGGTTTTGTTAAAATCGATGCCTATACCCAAACTTCTGATGATAATATTTTTGCTGGTGGTGACGCAACTTATATCCCATTCGGTCAATTAAATGAAAGATTACCAATTGCGCTTGCTACAAATGCACGTAAACAAGCCATTATCTCTGCGCGTAATGCAACAGATAAACGTTATACTCAAGTAGCTGTTAACGGCACTTCAGCTCTTCCAGCCTTTGATTATGCGATTGCTTCAACTGGTTTAAATCATCATTTAGCTGAATTTAGTGAACTCGAAATTCAGAGTTGCTACCATGAAGAAAAAATCGTCCCAGACTTTCGTGGTAAAGAAGAAACGGTGCATATAAAAATCGCTTTTGAAAAAGGCACCCACCGCATTGTTGGTGCCCAAATTGCTTCAAAAGCTAATGTCACCCATGCCATTAACGCTATGTCAATTGCGATTAGTTCTGACTGGACATTAGAAGACTTAGCTATGGCTGACTTCTTCTTCCAACCAGAATTCGATAGACCATGGCACTTCCTAAACGTCATCGCTCAAAAAGCACTTGGCGGAGGCTTTGGGTCAGATAAAATGACATTCTAAAAAACTTCATGAAACATAAAAATGACAGAAGCTATTCATCTAGCTTCTGTCATTTTTTTGTACTATTTTATTCGTTCACCAAATAAATATATTTGATAAAATTAGTAACCTGATACAGTTCATATGTATCAATACAATGATTATAAGCAACATCTAATGCATCTTGCACTAGCTTTTTATATCCTTCAACTTATAAATGGATATTTTCTATACCCGCTTCCTTATATTTACTCCATACCGGTTGTTCATCACTATCAATATAATTCCATAAATTAACAGGGTAATTAATAAAATAGCGGAAAAGTCCCTTACCAAAGAATAGGTTCTTCCATCCCAACCAACAACCATAAATTGTGCTAATAAATAAGATATTGGTAAGTAGATAAACGTTTTAATACGCATATACCATTTTTCATATGATCTTACTAGATATAAGATGATTAGTCCTAGAATTAAAATAGAAATGGCTATTAATTTGTAATAGTTTAATACCAATCTAGGTAAAACGACGGTTTGTTCAACTTTCTCAGCTTTTTCTCCATAAATTAATTGATCAACATGATTTGGCAAAGTATAGTAAATCTGATTCACTTGATCAGCTTTATTTAAAATAATTGGTTCTTTCTTTTCGTCTGAAATGACGTCACTTAATGTAGTTGACCAGGTCTGGATACGGTAGATTTCTCCTGATTCTTCCTCACTTGGTTCACTCGATACTTTATAACCAGCAACTTCTTCTCCAAAGGCTATCGATACCATACCATTTGAAGTATTATTTACTTGTATAGTTGCTTCACTGTAAGGCAAATAGTCTGGTGCAGTCAGAAATAGAGTACTTAGTACCGACACTAATATGGTTAATAATGAAGCAAAAATTATCGCAAATCGTTTATTTCTCTTAATTTTTTGTTTAATCGATTCTAATGGTTCAGTATTAACTTCTAAAGGAACCGAATGTTCTTGAGTTAATTCTTTCAAATACTCTTGACAGTCTTTACAGTATGTTAAATGCTTTTTTACAACCGTAGCAGTTTCCTCTCGAAGCATCCCTTCAGTATATAATGGTAATAGATCCATGATAACGTCACATGGTAGATGGTTCATGATAATTCCCTCATTCCCTCAATTAATTTCTTTTTCGCTCGGTAATAAGTGACGCAAGCCCAATTATCTGTTTTATTAAATAATCGACTGATTTCTTTGTAGCTTAAATTAGCAAACAGTCGTAAAGTAAAGACTTCTTTGTAAGGCTCGGGTAAGTCATGTAGTATTTGATGAACCTTTGTGATATCTTCTTTGATTAATATATCCTTCTCCAGATTTGTCTCATCACTGACGGTATCAACGTTTTCAGTCGTCACGACACGTTTATGTTTTCGCAAATAGGAGAAGTATGTATTTTTAGCAATCTGAAAAAGCCATACTTTAATGTCACTTTTTCCTTGATAAGTATCGAGTGAGTCTAACGCTTTTAAAAATGTTTCGGAAGTTATATCCTCAGCGATATGTCTATCCTTAGACAGACTTAAAACAAATAAATAAACATCCCTAAAATACATTTCATAAACCTCTTCTAACTCGGTCACTTGATCACCTCCTACACATTAGACGTTTCAATTAACTAAATCTTACATTATTTTTTAATTATTTTTCTTTTATTTATCTTTTTTGACAAAAGCATTTTCATATGCTAAGTTTATTTTAACTTCATAGAAAGAAGGTTCAAATAAGACAATGAACAACTAATCCTATTTTCCAATTTTAAATACATGAACTTTTACGTGTTTTCACGTCTTTTTGTCATGGATATTATTGTGGATGAATGGGAGTAGTTGAGACAGCTATCTTAGGATAACTGTGCTTATTTGCGTACGCTAAAGCTCCTATTCACTGTACGGGGCTATTTTTTATACCTTTTTCTAGGAGGTTTTAGATAATGATGGATTTAATGATACATCACATTAAATTAGCGATGGGAATCCGAGATTTATTAAATATTAAAAACTTGCAAGTTAGATCCGGTCAAAAAATTGGAATTATTGGTCGAAATGGTTGCGGTAAGTCGACGTTATTAAAGATATTAGTTAACCAACAGAGGGCAGATATCGCTAACTTTTCATTAAGTGGTATGATCCGCCTGTTACCACAACTAAAAGAAACCAACGATCATAGAAGTGGTGGTGAAGTATCTCAAGACTATTTAGTTAATATTTTAAATCAATCACCGAAGATTTTATTATTAGATGAACCAACAACCAATTTGGATGCTTCACATGTTGAATGGGTGGAAAAGCAATTAAAAAATTATCACGGTTCTCTCCTGCTAGTTTCCCATGATCGAAAATTACTAGATGAAGTCGTTGATACGATTTGGGAACTGAAAGACGGTAAAATTGAAGAATATACCGGTAATTATAGTGACTATCTAATCCAAAAAGAAATTCAGCAAAAGCATCACCAAAAGGAATATGATAAATACAAACGTCATAAAAGAGAATTAGAACAAGCGCTTGACTACAAAAATAGACAGGCAGCCCAGTCAATTAAAAAACCAAAACAATTATCAAACTCGGAAGCCAGAATGAAAGGTGCAAAACCTTATTTCGCAAAATTACAAAAAGGGCTTCATCAAAATGCCAAAGCGATTGAAAAACGATTGGAACGTCTTGAAGAAGTCGAAAAACCAGAAGAAGAAATACCAATTAAGATGTCACTACCTAATACTCGTTCATTTATCAATCAAATCATTATACGCGCGCAAAATATTAAAGGCGAAGTACCAGGGAAAACGTTATGGAACAAAACAACATTTCACCTAAAAGGTGGCGACAAAGTCGGAATTATAGGTCCCAATGGTAGTGGAAAAACAACTTTTATAAAACAAGTCCTAGCCAATGATAAGATATCTTTAAAGGTATCTCCTTCTGTAAAAATTGGCTACTTTGCACAAAATCTTAAAAATTTAGACGAAAACAAAAGTATTTTAGAAAATGTTAAAGAAGGTTCTATACAATCTGAAACTTTAATTCGTACTGTGCTTGCCAGACTTGGATTTTTAGGTACCGATGTGAATAAACAAATCCATGTTCTTAGTGGTGGCGAGAGAGTAAAAGTCTCCTTGGCAAAAATTTTTGTTAGTGATTGTAATACACTCATCCTGGATGAACCGACTAACTTTTTAGATCTTTATGCAATGGAAGCTCTAGAAAAGCTACTACAAAATTATGATGGGACCATTCTATTTGTATCACACGATAGGCAATTTATCTCGTCAATCGCAACCAAAATATTAGTTATTGAAAATCAAAAAATGATCTTATACGATGGTACCTATAAGGAGTTCAAGAAACACTCGGAAGCTGAAGAGCGGGATACTGACGCAGAAAAATTAATGACAATTGAATTGGCTATAACTACCATTTTAAGTAAATTAAGTGATCCCCTGCTGCCTGAAGAAGATAAAAAAAAATTTGATAAAAAATATCAAGAGCTTCTTAAAAAGAAAAAACAATTAGAGTAAAAATTACTCGCTAAATCAGTAATTAAACATTTCTTTTCAAATGCCCACCTTCAAAATGATTATACTGACTTAGCATAGAAATAATTCAATTATAAAAATGTTTCATATGGGTTACTAAAAAGATCACGAAAGACTCCCTGGCTGTTAGCTATCCGTTCTTATTGTCAAATCTCTAGTGCACTTTCAGCACTAAGTTATCACCTATATTGAACGCAAATAAAATCAGCACTCTGTTGGAAAACACCAACAAAGTGCTGATTTTTATTATTTGACTAGCTTATACCAACTTATTTTTTAATTGATATCGAAGAAGTCTCATTCCATTGAAGATAACAACGAGAATACTTGCCTCATGTACTAACATACCAATAGACATATTCATCCATTCTGAGAAGAATACAGCTGAGAGTAAGACAAGGACTGTTCCTACTGCAATAACTATATTTTGTTTCATATTACTGGCAGTTTTTTGAGTTAGACCTAAAGCATGTGGGAGGCGGCTCATATCTGAGTTCATTAGAACGACATCAGACGTTTCAATCGCCACATCTGTCCCACTACCCATGGCAATCCCAATATCAGCCATGGCCAGTGAAGGACTGTCATTAACACCATCTCCGACAAAGGCAACAAGATGCCCTTCATCTTGAAGTTGTTTTAGATAAGCCGACTTGTCTTCTGGCAGTAAATTCCCATGTGCCTCTGTTAAACCAAGTTCTTCTGCAACTAAATCAACGGTTCCCTGATTGTCTCCTGAAAGAACAATTAAATCCTTCACGCCTAACGCTTTTAGTCGAGCGAGATCATCTTTAATACCACGACGAATTTGGTCACGGATGCCCATTATAATCTTTAGTTCACCGTCTACGGCCGTAAGTACTAATGAATTCCCCCGATCTTCGTAAGCTTGAATATCATTTTTCATTTCATCAGTTAATTTAACTTGTTCTTGTTCCATTAGCACAACGTTCCCCACAGCTACATCATGGCCATCGACGACTGCTTTAACTCCGCCGCCTTTTATAACATCTGTCTCTTCTACATGATATTTTTGTACATCTTCTAAATGATTTAAGACAGCTTTAGCTAGTGGGTGGTCTGATTCATTCTCAACACTGGCAAGATAGTCCATTGCTGAACCAATTCTTCCGTATGTTTTTACTTCAGCAACTTCAGGGTTCCCTACAGTCAATGTTCCCGTCTTATCAAATAAGATCGTGTCTACGCGGCTAAAGTCTTGGATCACTTCAGAGCCTTTAAGCAGTACACCGTTCTTGGCTCCATTACCAATACCAGCAACGTTAGAAACAGGTACGCCGATGACTAAAGCTCCTGGACAACCTAAAACTAAGATTGTAATCGCTAGTTCAATATTTTGAGTAAATACCCAAGTTAAAAATGCACCAACTAAAACGGCAGGTGTATACCACTTTGAGAAGCGGTCGATAAAGCGCTCAGCTTCTGATTTGGAATCTTGAGCTTCTTCAACGAGTTCAATAATTTTACCAAATGTGGTGTCTTCACCCACACGATCTGCACGAATTTGAATGGTTCCATTCTCTAGAATAGTACCCGCAAAGACTTCTACACCAACTTCTTTTTGAACTGGATCAGCTTCACCAGTTATACTGGCTTCATTAATATGTCCTTCACCTTGAACCACTGTTCCGTCAACAGGAACTTTCCCACCTGTACGAACTTGTAAGATATCTCCCTCATCAACCTCCCAAACATCGACTTCTTTAAACTCACCATTTGACATTTGCTTAAAGGCAACTTCTGGAGCCATTTCGGTTAATTCTTTAATAGCTGAGCGGGTGGAATTCAGTGTACGAGCTTCAAGCCAACCACCAAATAAGAATAAAAATGTTACAATTGCCGACTCTTCATAATTGGCAATGATAAATGCCCCGATCACAGCAAGCGTCACCAAGACATCAATCGAAATCACCTTAACCTTGAGTGCACCGAAGGCTTGAATCGCTATAGGAGCAACGCCGATAATTGAAGCAATAATTAACGTCATATTAAATACCGCCTCATTATTAAAACCGAACTTAGCAATAAATCCTGTAACAATTAAAACTCCTGAAAGTAATGTGATATGATTCTTATGACCTAAAATCTTCTGTTGTAAACCCATCATGTTTCCTCCTCTATTTGATTTGTTGAATTCATCATAACGAGGAAAGTAGATCTTTAAATTGATGGTTGTCAATAATTATAAAAAAAGAAAATTTTTAAAGAAAATGATTGGTTGTAAGTATATAATTATTGAAACACCAACATTTTCAAACCTGAAGCTTGAATCCCTATGCGGTTAACGAGATAATAATGAATGAGCTAATTGAATTGAGGTGACTGTTTTGAAAATATCACAAAGAAAACGAATGATTGGCGATATTCCAATACTAGAAGTTGCTCCCGAAGAGTTGCGCAACGAACCTTTGCCACTCATTGTCTATTACCACGGTTGGCAGTCTTCTAAAGAATTGACGCTAACTCAAGGTAAGCAACTGGCTAGTCTAAATTGTCGCGTGATTCTACCCGATGCCATAAACCACGGTGAACGGAAACGTCCCGTTTCAAAGATTCCATCTAAAACTTTTTGGGAAAGTATTCATTCAAATATGATAGAGTTCGGTTATATTGTCTATTATTTTGAAGAACGCGGATTAATTGAGAAGCAAAAAATAGCCATTGGCGGTGTCTCAATGGGTGGCATTACGACGTGCGGCCTACTGACACACCACCCAGAAATTAACGCTGCAGCTTGTATCATGGGGTCACCAAAGATGGAAGCATACCGCCAACGTATAGCGACTCATCCAAGCGTACAAGCCGGCTTCTTCCCTAAGGACTATAAAGAATTATGGAGTTGGATTCCAAAGTATGACTTATCCCAACAACCAGATAAAATTGATGGTAGACCGTTCTTAATTTGGCATGGCATTCATGATAAAGTGGTGCCTTATGAGCATGTGAAAGAATTTGTTGAAGAAAATCCGGATCAGCAATCGATTCAATTTATTGAAGATGATATCGATCACTTAGTAGAACCAAAAACCATGAAAAAAATTACTGATTTCTTTGAAAAAGAGTTCGTAAATAAAAAACGCCCATAAGAATAAATGGTTGTACAATAAATGACGTTGGTGAGATAGATACTCACTAACGTCATTTTTATGTGATCAGGGATAAAAATAGAAAACAAGTGAGTTCTTCTGTAGAATAATAGTCGACTAAAAAATCACCTAAGGAAGAACTCACTTGCCTTCATCAAATGATATGCGAAAAGTACTAGATATTCAAGACAAACATATAATATTCGAAGAAAAAAGCTAAATTTATTCACAGCACATTGACTTACACCCCTAAAGAGTGTCATAAGTGTGGGGCCGAGAATACGAACTTTACTGTTTATAAAAATGGTACTCAAACGTCATGTATTACCTTCCCCATTAGTGGGATTTATCCGACTTACCTGAAACTAAAGAAACAGCGATATATGTGTAAAGCATGCGAGTCTTCCTTTACAGCGAAGACTCCGATTGTAGAAGAGCACTGCTATATTTCCAATTATGTTAAAGCGAATGTCCTCTCTCCTTATATGAAAACAAGTATTAAGACACTGAAAAAAGCACTTACCTCATATCAAAAATACCTTTACCTTCCCGTACACAAACGGAAGAATAGAGGGAATGAATAATAAAATAAAGGTCTTAAACCGCGTAGCTTATGGCTACAGGAACTTTAACAACTATAAAAATCGCATCATCCTGCATTTTAACCTAAAGCCAAGCCAAATCAGAACGATAGACTCCAAACAAAAACAAATTCTATGGCCGCTTAAAGCGAGCCATAGAACTTATCTAAAAGTATTTCAATAAAGTAGATTATTATTCTCCACCAACGTCATTTGACGTAGAACCGTAAATTCTCAGTTACTTGTTCCTTTTCATCTATATTGTATTAGTCTTCCTCTTCATCGTGGTAATCATCATCTTCTAGGGCTTCTTTTCCTAAAAAGGCTTGCAACATCCAGATTTTTGTATCTAAGTTATCTTTAAATTCAATTAGCGTATCCTCAAAGACAACATTCTCTTCTTCTTGCGCCAAGTGAATGGCACGAATCGTTAATTCACGAGTTTCTCTGAAATCATTGATGATATTGTCAACCATTTCTTCGGCTTTTATATATTTATCTGCTGGATCTTCTGATAGCATAGAAAACTCGGCAAGCTCTTTGGTTGTAGAAGCTGGTTTATATCCTGAAGCTAGCAGTTGTTCAGCTAAACGGTCAAACCATTTTTCATTATCATCATATAGTTCCTCAAATTTTTCATGTAAAGTAAAGAAGTGAGGTCCCTTTACATACC
>DATGUS010000037.1:0-6953 GCA_035301245.1 Alloiococcus sp.
TGAACCAGGGCATCTCCGTTCGTCAGACGCACAAGGGTGGCTTGCTGGTCACCATGAGGGGTCAAAATACTGACCACCACCGCTTTATTACGGCTCATGTTGATACGTTAGGCGGCATCGTTCGGGCGATTAAACCGGACGGCCGGATCAAGATGGATAAGATTGGCGGTTTTACCTACGATACAATTAATGGTGTTTATTGTACGATTCATCAGAGTCGGTCGAATAAAACCCACACCGGTACGATTCTCCTCCATCAAACCAGTGTTCATGTTTATAAAGATACGACCAAGATGGAGCGCAACCAGGATAATATGGAAATTCGTCTGGATGAAAAGGTGACTTCTAAAGAAGAGGTTCAAGAACTGGGAATTCAAGTTGGTGACTTCATCAGTTTTGACCCGCAGAGTGAAATTACAACAAGTGGCTTTATTAAATCGCGTCACCTAGATGATAAGGTGAGCGTAGCTCTCTTGCTTGAAGCGATCGAAAAAGCCCACAACGGTGATTTGACTTTGGCGCACACGACGCATTTTTATATTTCGAATAATGAAGAAATTGGTTACGGTGGCAACTCTAATATCGCAAGCTCGGTAGAAGAGTATCTGGCAGTTGATATGGGGGCCATGGGTGATGATCAGCAGACCGACGAGCACTCTGTGTCCATTTGTGTCAAGGATGCTTCAGGGCCTTACCATCTAGGCTTGCGTAACCATCTAGTGTCTCTATGCGAAAAGGAAGAAATTCCTTACCAACTAGATATTTACCCTTATTACGGAAGTGATGCGTCCGCAGCTATGTCAGCCGGCCACGATTTGAAGCACGCCCTGTTTGGATCCGGGATTGACGCTAGCCATGCTTACGAACGCACCCATTTTGAATCAGTTGACGCCACCTATGCTCTGGTTGAAGCCTATCTCCAGTCAGAAATGATGGCTTAGGGAGAGGTTATGGCTTTGAATTCTATATGGGGCTTCTGGATGTAGAAATCACGCTTAAAAAATATACAAGTCGTCACTGGATATGTGCACCTATTAGCAAGGTATATTGAAACACAATAAAACGATGCTAAATTAACCTGAATAAGTTACCTCATTGAAGTCAATTAGTGATGGATTTTAGTTTATCGTCTGAACAGGCGGCTTGCATTGCTTTAAACTAGGGTAAATAATTTGATATCTATCGATTACCTAAACTACTTCACCGTTATAATTTCCAACTGCTACAAGCAATGATTTTAAAAAATAACATTTCACTCTTGACTATCATTTTTCACGGTGATAAAATGACTCTCAAGTTAGCTAACTCATGAAAATTTAATTTTAATATCATTTGTCGATGAAAAAGAGAGTAGATTATCAGAGCCTCACAGCGATGCAGGGTAGAGTGGAAGCCTGCAGTGGTGAGATAATTGAAACGTACTTTGGAGACTGGTTAGGCAACTAACCCCGCAATCTGGCGGTTAAAAATAGAGTGAGTTAACCACGTGCATTGTGCATGCTGGCGACTCATTAGAGTGGTACCGTGGGATTATATCCTGCCTCTAAGTGATTAGAGGCAGGATTTTTTTATGCGTAAATTTCTCAAACCACCCGCCACTCCCCCAACTAAATTTAAAAAAGGTCGTGTAAAAATGAAAAAACAAAATGTGATTATTATTGGTGCAGCTGGTAGAGACTTTCATAATTTTAATACTTTTTACCGTGATAACGAAAATTATAATGTAGTGGCTTTTACCGCAACACAGATTCCCGATATTGATGGGCGTCAGTACCCGGCTGAGCTTGCTGGAGATCTCTATCCTGATGGCATTACTATTTATTCACAGGACCAGCTACCTGAGCTAATCAAAAAATTCGATGTTGATGAGTGTGTTTTTGCCTACAGTGATGTCAATTATCAAGACGTGATGGCCGTGTCGGCGGTTGTAAATAGTGCGGGAGCTGACTTTAAGCTGATGGGGCCTAAGCATGCCATGCTTAAAAGTAAGAAGCCGGTTATTTCTGTGTGTGCTGTGCGAACCGGCGCAGGCAAAAGTCAGACTTCTCGTAAAGTTATCGAGCTATTGATGGCACAGGGGCTTAAAGTCGTTGTTATCCGCCACCCTATGCCGTATGGTGATTTAGTTGCGCAAAAGGTGCAACGCTTTGCGACGGTTGAAGATTTAGCCGACCATAACTGCACGATTGAAGAAATGGAAGAGTATGAACCGCATGTGGCCCGCGGGAATATTATTTATGCGGGTGTTGATTACCAGGCAATTCTTGACGCTGCAGAAAATGATCCTGATGGCTGCGACGTTATTGTTTGGGATGGAGGCAACAATGATTTTTCATTTATCGAAGCTGATCTGGCTTTCACCGTTGTTGACCCTCATCGTCCTGGTCACGAGCTCAATTACTACCCTGGCGAAGTGAGCCTGCAGATGGCTGATGTTGCCATTATTAATAAAATTGACAGTGCCGACCCTAAAAATATTAAGGTTGTTGAAGAAAATATTAAAGCTGTCAATCCTAAAGCTAGCATCATGAAGGCAGAATCGACCATTACAGTTGACGATCCAGAATTAATTAAAGGTAAAAAAGTGCTTATCGTTGAGGACGGGCCGACTCTTACCCACGGCGAAATGAGCATTGGCGCTGGAACGGTTGCGGCTGAGCGTGTTGGTGCTAGTGCCATTATCGACCCTCGCCCTTATGCTGTCGGTGCCTTGAAAGATACTTTTGAAAAATATGAGCATATTGGTAACCTTCTGCCTGCCATGGGCTACGGAAAACAGCAATTAAAAGACCTTGAAACAACCATCAACCAGGCCGATTGCGATGCGGTTATTATCGGGACGCCAATTGATCTCAGTCGTATCATCCAAATAGACAAGCCTCACACACGTGTCCACTACGACCTGAATGAGGTCAACGGCGTGCACATGGAAAAAATTTTGAAAGACTTCTGCAGTGAGAGCTTAAGTACCCCTTCGAAACTGGAATCATAGCCTTCTTATACTAGGTGCATTACCAGCTTAAGACCGGTACTGGCGTCTTTAAAACTTATTAAACGATTAACTTATCAGTATTTAAAAATACTCATCTGCTAAGTCTGGTCAAAGGGGTGCTCGATTTTATGGAGGACAACAGTTGCGGTGAACCTTTAACTAAGATCTCCTTAGAATATTGTGTAGACGACTATCATTCTACAAAGGCTCTCACTTGTTTTCGTATTTCTTAAAAACAAAAACGTCAGTAAGATTTAGTCTCACCAACGTTATGTATTGGACAACCAATCAATCACAATACGGCAGGTATGAGAACCCCTTGTCGTTATTTGATTGTCTAAAACGATCTCTTATACTTGATCCACAAACAGTTGGCAGCTAAACTTATTCTAACGGAGGGAAATTATGACTAGGGAATACTTTGAGATGCAATTACAAGAATCGCTCGGATACGGTTTTATACATAACACGAAGTATCAAGATAATACTTACTCACCTAAATTGGTGATGAATGACCGGGCGACTGGCGAAACCGTATTGACGGAGCTTCAAAATCAGTTAGAACAGTGTAAGTCATTCTTCTTCAATGTGGCTTTTATTACTGAAGCAGGTATTGCCATGCTTAAATCGTATTTGTATGACTTAGCATTAGCGGGAGTGAAAGGTCGACTACTCATTTCTCCTTACCTTGATTTCAATGAACCGAGTGCTTTGTATGAATTACTTAAACTAAAAAACGTTGACGTACGTATGACAGATCAAACCCAAGATATGCATGCGAAAGTTTATTTATTTAATCATCAAGAAGAGCAAGTAGTTCTTGTTGGAAGTTCGAATTTGACGCATACGGCACTGAAGTTAAATTATGAGTGGAATGTGAAGTTAACATCTTCAGAGAATGGTCATTTAATCAAGCAAACGACTTCTAAATTAGAAGATCTATGGCAAAAGTCAAGCGTCTTAACAACAGAATTAATTGAAAAGTACAAAAAAGGTCGCAAACAGGTTATTCAGTTAAAGACGAACTCATTGATAGATGACGAAGAGATTTCTGACTTAACTTATTTAAAGCCGAATAAAATGCAACAAACGGCAATAAAATCATTGGCTCAGCTTAGGGAAGAAGGGGCAGAACGTGCCTTAGTTATCAGTGCAACGGGAACAGGGAAAACATATTTATCTGCCTTTGATGTGAAACAGTATCAGCCAGATAAGTTCTTGTTTATTGTTCACCGTGAACAAATACTCCAACAAGCGCAGCAGTCTTTCCAAAGAGTTATTGAATTTGATAATGATGAGAGTTGCATTTATCGATCAGGCATGGATATCTCTAATAAAACCTACGTCTTCGCTACCATTCAAACATTGTCACGCGACGATAATTTAAAACAGTTAGCTAAAGATGAATTCGATTATATTTTAATCGATGAGGTTCACCGGGCAGGTGCATCTACATATCAAAAGGTTGTGACCTATTTTGAACCGGAATTTTTTCTTGGAATGACCGCGACACCTGAACGTACGGATGATTATAATATCTATGAATTATTTGATTACAATATTGCGTATGAGATTAGACTGCAAGATGCCCTTGAAGAAGATATGTTAGCGCCTTTTATTTATTACGGGGTTAGTGATTTGATTGCTGACGATGGCGCTTTGATTGAAGATGAAACAGATTTTTCTGATCTTGTAACAGATTCTAGAGTGCATCATATTTTAGAAAAAGTTAATTATTATAGTCTTAGTAACCAGGAAACGAAAGGCTTGATGTTCTGTTCCCGTAATGATGAAGCTAAAGAACTCTCAAAACAACTGAATAAACATGGACTGAGAACTGTAGCACTGAGTGGTGCAGATAAACAAGAGATACGCGAAGCGACCGTTAAAGAGTTAGAAGCAGGGAAGTTAGATTATATCCTCACTGTTGATATCTTTAATGAAGGGGTCGATATTCCTGCAATCAATCAGATTGTGATGCTTAGACATACCGAATCAAGCATTATCTTTATTCAACAGCTGGGACGTGGATTGCGTAAATATCCGAAAAAAGAGTTCGTAACAATTATTGATTTTATCGGGAATTATCAGAACAACTACCAGATTCCGATGGCACTTTTTGGTGACTATTCTTACAATAAAGATAATTATAATAGAGACTTAGTTAATCGTAACCAACTTGATGGGATTACGACGATTAATTTTGAAAAAGTGGCTAGAGAACAAATCTATAAGTCGATTAAGAGTGCGACATTTAGCCAATTAGCTGTGCTAAAGAAAAATTATCAACAACTAAAAAATAAAATTGGACGAATTCCATTTTTAATGGACTTTATTCGTTACCAATCACTTGATCCGCATGTCATCTTTGAGCATAATAGAATGAATAATTATAGCGAATTAGTACAGTATGTGGAAAAGGATATAACTTATTACAGCTCAAAAACATATCTTGGTAAAGTCTTATCTTTTATTTCTAATGAACTAATGAACGGCAAACGCGTGCATGAATTAATATTGTTAAAAGAATTGTTCATTCATGATGGAGAGCTCACGAAAGTTCAGTATGTGAAGGCATTGAAAGCAGCTGGTGCAAGTTCTGATGAAACAGTCATCGAATCAGTCCATCGAGTGATATCACTAAATTTTTTTGTCAAAGCTAGTTGGAAGAAATATGGTGAAATGATTGTTCATATCGAAAAAGATGTCTACCGTTTGACGGATGAGTTAATGGAAGCGTTAGAAGACGAGTGGTATATGACATTTATAAAAGATGTATTAGAAGTCGGTTTTTACAAAGCACAGAACTATCCAGCAGGGTATCAGTCTGAACTTGAATTAGGACAAAAATATACCCGCAAAGATGTCTCAAGAATCCTCTGTTTTGAAAAAGACGGCAGTGCCACCTTATTTGGATACGCTTTGAGAGGCGATACTGTGCCAATCTTTGTGAACTATCACAAGACAGAACGAACTAATGCAGAGATCAAATATGAAGATAAATTTTTTAGCGAAGATTTCTTCCAATGGTTTACTAAAAAGAATCGAACGTTAGACTCTAAACTTGAGAGTCGCCTTATCAATCACCGTGAAGAAGGATTGAAGCTGCCACTTTTTGTGAAAAAGGATGATTTTGAAGATGATAAAGAGTTTTATTATCTCGGATTAGTTGATGTTGTACCAGGGTCTGCTGAACAAACCAAAATAGATGGTAGTAACATAGTGAAGATGCTATTTAAACTCAGACATTCTGTACCATACGGTTTGTATCAATATCTAGTCAATGCATAATTGAAATAATAAACGAAAAGAGGGAGCTTAATGCTGTGCTCTCATAACGTTAGATTTTTTCTAATTTATGAGCACTTCAATAAGCTCCCTGTTTTATAATATAAACATAAAAATGTGTGGTGCAATCATTGTTTAGATAAAATTTGAACTGCCGGTATATCTACTGGTGCCCAAGTGACTTGATCTAATTCATCTGGTTTAAGCCATTTCATATCGGCATGCTCTCTGAGAAAGATGTCACCGTGTGTAATTTCTACAGTGTAAACGGACAATGTCACGCGACCAAAATCATAATCATAGCTAGCGGTGTTCACATATTCTTTGATTCTAATATCGACAGCTAACTCTTCTTTAATCTCCCTAATCAAAGCTTCTACTTTTGATTCACCTACTTCAATCTTTCCTCCTGGGAACTCCCAAAGGTTCGGTAAGCTCATCGATTCAGAACGTTGCAAGGCTAAGGTTAGACCTTCTTTCTGAATCGCAGCACCAACAACATGAATTTCTTTATTCAAATCAATTCTCCTTTAAATAGCGAAAATATAGCAGTCTACTTCACTGTAATTATATTCAATCTTAATATAAACACATACTGTCCAGTCGTCAAGCATACTAGATATTATGTTTAATATTTTACTTATAGCTCTTTGTACAACACTTTTGGATTATA
>DATGUS010000038.1:0-2433 GCA_035301245.1 Alloiococcus sp.
AATTCAAGCCATATAAAATGCTTCGACCATTTCAAACAGTCGAAGCATTTCTCTTCTATTATTAAGGTGAAACAATCTTTAGCTCGTTTTAATTATTATACCAGCGGCGTTGGTTAACTTCCATAATAACTGGTAAAACAATTGGCTTACGTTTGGTTTGTTTAAATAAGTAACTTCCTAAATCACTTCTAATATCTGATTTAATTGAATTCCAATCAAAGTCATTGTGTTTTAAATTCTTCTCTACAACTTTTTTGACAATGTCATTAGCTTCATTGATTAGATCATGACTTTCTTTCACGAACACAAAGCCTCGGGTCACAATGTGTGGATTTGCAACAATCGTTTGTTTTTTACGGTCAATCGTTACAACAGCTACGAAAATACCATCATCAGATAACAAACGACGATCCCTTAAAACAATATTTCCAACGTCACCAATCCCAATACCATCTACTAAAGTATCTTCCGCTGGGATTTCACCTGCTGAATGCATTTTACCTTTACTGTATTCAAGAACTTCACCTTTACTTAAGATAAAGATATTTTCATAGTTGATACCTGTCTCATGCGCTAAATCAGCGTGTGCCGCTAGCATACGATACTCACCTTGAATTGGTACAAAATATTTAGGATTCAGTAAGTTGATCATTAATTGTAAGTCTTCCGGTGTCGCATGACCTGATGCTTTTACCTTATCTGAGATCTTCTCGACACGAGCATTTGCACGGTAAATCAAGTTTTCGGTTTCTGCAACCGTTACTTCCATTGCAATAGACGGACTCGTTGCAATATAAACTAAATCATTTTCTTTAATATTGAAATGTTTATGTTGTTTCGTTGCCATTTTCCTTAACGTTTTAATTGGTTCCCCGCTTGAACCAGTTTCAAGGACAACGATTTGATCATCATTATACTGATCAATTTCTGATAATGGTTTGATTAAGTTCTTCTCGGGTAAAAATAATTTTTTCAACTTAATTGCTGTATCTAAAATATCAGTCAGTTGATTACCTGTAACAAAAATTTTACGATTCGTTAAGCTTGCCGCATTTAAAATTTGTTGGATTCTTAAAATATTGCTTTTAACAGCTGCTACAACAATTCTTCCTGATGCTTCGATAAATGTATCATTAACTACTCGCTGAACACGTTTATCCGAAACGTTCTCTTTTAAACTCTCTGCCTCAATCGATGAGCTGAGTAAAGCAAAAACGCCTTCTTTACCGATATCTGAAATACGGTTAAAGTCAGTTTTGTACGGGCCATGTGCACTTTGATCGAACTTGAAGTTACCTGTGTAGACAATATTTCCTTCTTCAGTTTTAATTGAAATTCCCATTGAATCTGGAATGGTATGTGTTACTTGGAAAAAGTTAATTAATATCCCGTTAAAATCAATTTCTGTATCCTGATTTACGACATGGAAATCATCAAAAGAATGGTTATTAAAATCTTTCACATGAATTTTTGCCAGTTCAATGGTTAACTCTGATCCAAACACTGGGATTTCAAATTCATCTAACAGATATGGCAACGCACCGATCGCATCTTCGTGACCGTGTGATAAAAACAATCCTGAAATACGATCTTGGTTTTCTCTCAAATAAGTAAAATCAGGAATTACTGTATCGATACCGAATAATTCGTTTTCTGGAAACATTAAACCTGAATCTAGAATAAAAATTTGTTCATCGACTTCAACGATGTACATACTCTTACTATTTTCTCTAACCCCACCTAGTGGGATAATTTTTATATTTGACAAATTATCACCTTCATTTTAATTTTTTATCGTCAGTTCATTTAAATAATCTATTAAACATTATACCATAAGAAAAGGCTTCTACCTAATAAGGTAAATCAAAGCTTGAATTGTTATTTAGCTATTATTTTTGTATACTTTGAATACAAAAGGTGGTGAGTATATGTCTTTCGATTCATTCATTTTTCTTTTAAATCAAGCATACCCAAACAGCGTGGAAATAAAGTCGATTGAGCAAAAGTTATTGATGTATCCTAATGAGGTGAGGAAGATTATTGATGAAGTAAAACAACTAAAGATACCCATTATCGAAAAAGATAAATGTATTCAATTAATTTATCCCCTCTACTCATTAAAAGGTATTCAATCCGAATTAAGTAGCAAAACTGTTAGTGATTTAATTTTACTGCCAGAAATTGACTCAACAAATCGTTACGCTAAAGAACACATTAATACATTAAATAATCGTTCTATGATTTTAGCTTACAGACAAACCGCTGGTGTAGGAAGAATACACCGACCATGGTATTCTCCTCTAGGAAAAAGTTTATCTATGACTATTCTGTTAAAAAAATTGCCAGTTGATCTAAATATGATGCCGTTTAGTTTACTCACTGCTGCAGCTTTAACAAAAGCAATCAAACCATTAACTGATAAAGTGCTTATAA
>DATGUS010000039.1:0-10196 GCA_035301245.1 Alloiococcus sp.
AATGATCCGACACCTGATGATATTTATGACGGGGACATTCCAGAAATAAAAGATGCTGATATAGTCGTGGTAAATATTACTGGTGGCTTACAAGACGGAACAATGACGGAAGTCGGTTTCGTTACTGGATATAACGAAGCACACGAAGAGAATGAAAATAATAAGAACATTAAATTATTAGGCTTTACAACGAGTACAAGGCTACTAAAACCGCAACACCACAAAGGAATGGCTTCAGCCAGTGCTAGTGCTTTAGCTTTAGGAATGATTGAAAGACACGGCACATTCGTAGGCGATGAACGTAATTTATATGAATACTTATCAAAGGAGAATACCAATGAACTTACAATACAAACTACTATCTAACACAGCGAAACAACCTACACGTGCGCATTCAACAGATGCAGGAATTGATTTATACACGGACGAAGAATATACATTATCTTCACAAGAGAAGCGTGTGATAAAAACAGGTGTCGCAATTAATATACCGAAAGGTTATGTCGGACTGCTCACTGGAAGAAGTGGGATATCATCTAAAACAGATTTAGTCGTTACGCTTGGAGTTATCGATAGTGGTTATCATGGTGATATTGGAATCAATGTGAAGAACGATTCAGTATATCAATCGTATACAATTAAGCAACATATGAAGTTAGCGCAGTTATTGATCGTACCAATCGCTACACCTTACTTAACATTAGTCCATGCGTTTGATGAACAGACAGAACGAAACACTAAAGGCTTTGGGAGTAGTGGAGAATAGGAGAGTGTGTAATGTCTAAGATAAAACGTACGATAAGAGAACACATTAAAGATTATTTATATAACTATGATTGGTTAGAAGAAGAGATAGGTGAAATAAGAGAGTCAATCATCACACCATACATTGAAACAGATACTAATGTAGGTGGTGGGCAATCAAACATACCCTCTTCACCTGATGAGATGAAAGCTATTAAACTGGCAGATAATATAAGATTAACGCAACTTGAAAGAATGAAATGGGCGATTGACGATGTATATAATCAAATGGATGATACAGGTAAAACATTCATGAAACTATATTACAAAGAGAACTACCTAACAATAGATGGGATTGCAATGGAGATAGGTGTATCATCTAGGACAGCGAAGCGATTAAATACTAAGATTATTATTGAGATTGCAGAAAGAGTAGGCTGGCACTAAGTTGGCACTTCTCATACTTACTTTTAAAGTATTATGATACTATAGAAAATTATTCTATAGACTCATTGGCAGACTCCTTAAATTAATCTAGAGTGCTAGTAACTTACTAGCGCTCTTTTTTTATTACAAAAGAATAGTAGGTGTAGGTCATGAACAGAAAGAAGTTCTATAAGTCTAACGCATGGCAAGTGATTAGACGTCAAGCATTGAAGCGTGACAATTATGAGTGTCAACGTTGTAAGTCTTTAGGTCGTGTAACAGTAGACAATCATAACAAACATAAGACGTTAGATGTTCACCATATAAAAGACTTAATGGATAGACCAGATTTGGCCTATGACATTGATAATTTAGTTACGGTGTGTGTGAAATGCCATAATTATTTAGAAAATAGATTTCAACAACAAAAAAGAAAAGAAAACAAATGGGCGCACGATGAAAAATGGTAAACAAATCCCCCGGTCGAATCCAAATGAAAGTGTATGAAAGCTTGGGGGAACGGGCAGGGCAATCATTTTGCCAGTGTGACAGAATTTTGCTTATGTAAGGGGGTGGGGGCATGGCAGTTCCATTAACACAAATAGAAAAATATTTAAAAAACAATACTGACCAAGAAAATATAGTAGCAGTTGAAGTAGTCGATAGGTACATTGAACTAATTAGAATGTATCGTCGTATGCAAAGGGAAATAATAAAAGATGGTACAAGAACAGTAGTTATTAATGGAAGCCAGGAGTATATCAAAGCTCACCCACTGATAAGTGAAATGAGAAATATTAATGCTCAGCTAGTGAAATTAAAAGCTGATTTAGATAAACATATCGCTGAACATGCTGAAGCGATGAAGAAAGAAGCGGCTGAGTATAGTGCCGGTGATCTCATGTGATACATGAGTATGTGTCTAAATATATTAAGTTATATGAAGACAAGAAAATAAAACTGAATAATGAACGTATCATGTTGATTAAACTTCTTAAAAGTACAATATTCCCGAAAATTGAATCAGGAGAATTGTATTTTGATGATGTACAAATTAATCAATGTGTAAAGTTTATAGAGCGATGGTTTTTCGAACTTAAAGAGTTTCAGAAATTTCTCATCGCTTTTATTTTTCTCAAAGAAAAGAATGGCCATGCTTATTATGATGAGTTTTTGATTATGATGGGTCGTGGTGCAGGAAAGAACGGATTTATTTCTGGATTATCACACTATCTATCATCTGAACTACATGGAATTGATAACTATGACGTTTCTATTGTTGCTAACAACGAAAAACAAGCAAAAACCTCTTTCTTTGAGATATATAACATAATTGATAGAAATGAAGTTCTACAAAGAGCGTTTAGATTTACGAAGACTGAAATCGAATCGCGTGGCACGAAGTCTATCATTCGTTATCAAACGTCTAATGCGAACACTAAAGACGGTGGTCGTGAAGGTGCAATCATATTCGATGAAATCCACCGTTATGAGAACTCTCAAATGGTCGACACGATGACTCAAGGGTTAGGTAAGGTAAAGCATCCTAGAACGTTTTACATTGGTACAGACGGCACGCTTAGAGATGGTTATTTAGACACAATGAAACGAATTGCAATTAATGTACTTGAAGGTCAAGCACCTGATAGTCGTTTGTTTCCTTTCATTTGTAAATTGAATGATGAAAAAGAAGTATTTGATGAAAGCAATTGGTCGATGAGTAATCCAATGTTTGAAATGGAGTTATCAGATTACGCTGAAACATTATTAAGACGTATACGTACAGAATTTAGAAAGTTTGATTATGATTCAACGTCACGTTCTGAATTTATGACTAAGAGAATGAACTTGCCTGAAGAAGACTTCGATAAGATTGTAGCGAAGTGGGAAGACATTAAAGCTGCTAATCGACCAATGCCATTGCTAAATAATAGAACAGCAATTGTTGGAATTGACTATGCAAATACAACAGACTTCGCTAGTGTTGGATTTATGTTTAAAGTTGACAATGACATTGTATGGTATCAACATTCTTTTGCAAGACGTGAAGTCATCGAGAAAGTATCGTTTGGTCCAGACATGGATGATTGGGAAAAGAAAGGATTCTTAACTATCATTGATGAGCCAACTATTGAGCCACATTTACTTGCAGATTGGGTGCATGATACAGCGCTTAAATACAACATTCGTGTTCATAAGATTATGACGGATAGATTTAGATACGATCTAATTAAATTAGGTTTTGATAAATATAATCTAACCGAAAAAATCGAACGACTACTGAGTACTGAATCAGTTTATGCTCAAGTATCACCACGTGTGGAACTCATGTTTAATAACCGACAAATAATATTCGGTGATGATGAGATGATGCCTTGGTACACAAACAATGTACTCGTACGTATTAAGAAAGACGGAAATAAAACATATGAGAAAAAAGACCCAGTAAGACGTAAAACAGATGGATTCCATGCAATGATAGCAGCGCTATTTAGAGTGGATGAAGTTTCAAATAGAGATGTGAAGAAAGATATGGACTGGATGGAGCAAATGCTCGGTATGTAATTAGAAAGGTGGTGTAAAAAGTGTGAATCTATTTGAATTTTTGAGTTTTAGACCGAGAGAAAAGAATTTAAAGCTGAGCGATCCAATTATCGTTGAAACAACTAGTCGAGTGTATTTAAAACAAATTGCATTAAACGTATGCATAAACTATTTAGCACGTGTATTTAGTGCAAGTGAATTTCAAATTCGTAAAGACAAAGAAATTATAAAGGACACCTTGCATTACAAGTTAAACGTTAGACCAAACACGGATAGTAGCGCGAGTGAGTTTTGGCGTACTTTTATTTATCGTTTAATCATGGATAATGAAGTTCTTGTCGTTAAGACTGATACAGATGATTTAGTTATTGCTGAAGATTTTCAACGTCATGAATATGCATTGTATGATGATATATTTTCAGATGTAATGATTAAAGATTATACATTCAAACGTAATTTTGAAATGAGTGAGGTAATCTATGTAACATACAACAATACACATTTAGAATCGTTCGTAGATGATTTATATAAAGATTATGGTCGACTGTTTGGACAAATGATGGATAACTCGATGAGACGTCATCAATTGCGTGGGTTCTTCAGATTTAAAGATGGAGGCAATTTAACGCAAGAAACGATAAAAAGACAACGTCAAATCATCAGTAAGATTACTGACATGTTTAAGGATAACAGTGTTGCTTATGCACCTATTCCAGAAAATATTGAAGTCGAAGACCTGACGCAGTCGAACGCTGGAAAAGACGAAGCGGTTAACGATTTAGTTAAATTAAAGCGTGATTTAATCGATGATGTTGCTAAAATGCTCGGTATTCCAGTGAACTTAGTACATGGTGACGTTGCAGACTTAGAAAACACGATGACAGCATTCTATAAATTTGGTTTAAAGCCGTTAAACAAGTTAATAAATGATGAGTTAGATGCAAAATTCTTTACAGAAGAAGAGCATTTAGATGGTTATCACGTCAGAATACTTGGTATTGACCGTAAAGATCCACTTGAATTTGCTGTGCAAATCGACAAACTTATATCATCTGGAACATTTACACCAAATGGTGTGCTTGATTTACTTGGTCAACCACTTTCAAACGATGAGAGACTTGATAAATATTACATTACGAAGAACTACAGTGAACAAACATTGAAAGGGGGTGAGGATGAATGAAGAAGGTAATCAAGAATGAATCGAAAGACAATAAACACATTCTCACTCTTGTGGGGACAGTCGGTGGTGATAAGTTTTTTGATGAAGAATTCATCTCTGCTAAGGATGTTAGAGACTCTTTAAAAGATGTAAATAAAGACATCATTGTAAAACTTAACTCTCCTGGTGGTGATGTATTTGCAGGTGTTGAGATTTATAACTACTTAGCTTCACTCAATAATCATGTCACAATCGAAATTGTTGGTGTTGCAGCAAGCGCGGCATCACTAATAGCTATGGCTGGTGATTTAGTGATTATGCGTACAGGTTCAACAATGATGATTCACGAAGCGTCTACATTTGCTTATGGTACTAAATCGGATATCCAAAAAACATTAAATGCACTAGACACGATTGATAACTCTATTATTAATATCTATGCAGAACGTACTGGAATGGATATTGAGGATATTCAATCTATGTTACTTGAAGAAACGTGGTTAACTGCAGATGAAGCTGTCAAGCAAGGTTTTGCAGATAAAAAATCATCTGTTAAAGCAGAGAAGAAAGAGAGAAAGAAAGTGAAAAACCTAATTAAATTTGCTGCTCAAGTTGATGAAGATGCAGAAGAACAAGATGCAACTGAAACAGAGGAAGAAATGACAGAAGATGAAATCATTCGACGCATCGAAGAATTAGAGAAAAAGGTCGAAGAATTAGAAGAACAAAATAATAAGGAAGGTCAGGAAGAAGAAACTGATGATGAAGAGTCTTTCGAGAATAAATCGAAATGGCTCTTTTTTTAATATAAAAAATAATAAAAAGGTGGAAAATAAACATGGCAATTAAATTTAATCAAGATCGTATGCAAAATTACGAGAATAAAAAAGCAGAATTATCTAAATTGATTCAAAACGGAGCATCTCAGGAGGAACAAGCAAATGCGTTTGGTGAAATGTATGATGCGTTAGTGAATGACTTATCAGATGAAGTGAAACGTTCAGTATCAAATGAAAACTATGATTCTACAGTATTATCTGTACGTGGTGCGAACATGCTGACTAATGAAGAGGTTAAATTCTACAATGAGCTAACAACAGACGTAGGATATAAAGATGAGAAGTTAATTCCTGAATCAATCATTAATCGTGTATTTGACGATTTAGAGAAAGAACACCCATTTCTAAAATCAATCGATATTAAACCAACTGGAGTTCGTACACGTATAATTGAAGCGAATCCAGAAGGTCAAGTGGTTTGGGGCAAATTATTTGATGATATCCGTGGACAATTAGATGCAACATTCTCTGAAAAAGATTTAACACTTGGTAAGGCAACATGTTTCGTAGTTGTTCCAAAAGATCTTAAAGATACTGGTGTTAATTGGATTGATGCATTTGTACGCGCTCAAATCCGTGAGGCATACGCGGTTGCATTTGAGAAAATGGCAATTTTAGGTGAAGGGCGTCACAAAAATGAGCCGGTTGGATTAATGAAAAACATCGATGTAGATACTGGCGCAGTAACTGAAAAAGAAGTTGCAGGAACATTCACTTTTGCTGATTCTCAGACTTCTATTAAAGAACTAGCTGGAGCATTAGCAAAACTTTCTGTCGTAACGAAAGATGGAAAAACTAGATATCGTAATGTTAGAGGCGGAGTAACAGTTGCAGTAAATCCTATCAATGCATTATTCACTGAAGCGGCATTCACTAAGGTTACAGAAAACAACGTATATGTCACTGCTACGCCATTTGGTGTTAACTTTGTAGAAAATGAGTTCGTACCAGTGGATAAAGCTGTAATTTACCTTGGTAAAAATTATACGCTTGGTGTAGGTGGAAATGAAATCGTTCGTTACTATGAACAAACTCTTGCGTTAGAAGATTGCGATTTATACACTGCTAAACAATTTGCTTACGGCGAACCAAAAGATAACACAACTTCATTAGTTTATGATTTTAAAATCGATGGCATGCCTTCAATTGAAGAAGTAGAAACTTTATAAGTGGAAAGCGGTGATTTAAATGTTAATCACTGATGAGCATGTAAAGAAATTCAAATTAAAAAATAAAATATATCACTCGCGTGAAGATGAAATTATTAAAGATGTATTAAAGTCGTCATATTTATTCATTACTAATAAGTGTGGCGATTTTTCTATAGATAATAATCATGAAGGTGCTGAGCTTGTATATAATCGTGCAAGATACGAATATAACGAAGCACTTGAGTACTTTGACAGTAACTTTATGAGCATGGTTACTAACTTTGCACTTAAAAACTTAGATTTTGAAGAGGATGTGACAGTGTATGATTCAACCGATTAATAAAAAAGATTCTAACGCATCTGATAAACGTACTCCTGTTACATTTTTCGACGATTCTAAAAGCGGTTTTATTCCAGGTGAAGAAGCTGATGGCGAGGAGTTATTCTTTTGTATGGCTGACATGTATCAGTCGAGTCAAAAGGACTATGAATCATTGCGATCAACTAATATTCAATATGCAGTAACTCTGATTATTCCTGATGCTCGCCCGGATTATATACCGACAGCCAAACACCATTTCATAGTTGATGATGTTTTATATGATGGCTTGAAATTCGATATCGAGATAGTTGCACCAACAAGAGATGATGAAGTGAAGATTGTAGGTGTGTATCATGCCAGTTAAAGTCAAAGGGGAACAAGAACTGTTTAGAGCATTAGAACAAAAGCTTGGACCCACAATGATGCGTAAATTTGCACATACGGCGCAACGTAAGGCTGCGAACTACATCTTAGAAGAAGTTAAAAAAGAAATGAAAAGAATACCTGGCAAGTACCGTACGGGTGCGTCTGTTGAAGAAGCGACACTCTTTGGACCAGAAAAAGTTGGTGGAGAGTGGGTTTATACAATTCATTGGCGTGGTGAAAAAGATCGCTATCGATTAATTCATATCAATGAGTGGGGAACAGTAAGGAATCCAAGTCCACCACTTAAAGGTGCGATTGCTCGTGCGGTTAAGAATTCAGAACGAGTTTATTATAAGGAAATTGAAAAAGAATTGCGTAGGGAGTTGTTTTAAATGAAACATATCTTACGTGATTTAATTTTAGATGAACCTAAAATTTCAAAGTATCTAAATGAAAAATCAATATACGCTTATCGTATACCGACTGACGCGGAAAAACAAAAAGACGTTATAGTGATGATTGAATTTTTAGATGTTCCAACACCTTACACTTATTTTGATGGTGAATATCATCATGAAGAATACCTTGTACAGATTGATGTATTTGCACCTAATAAAAAATATAAAGAGTATCTAAAAGTTAGTGGTTATATCCAAGATTTAATTGAACAAAAACTAAATTGGAAACTACAGGGTGGTATTGATCAATACGATAAAGAATTAAAAGTTTTTCGTATGGCCAAACGCTACCGTGGAATCTATAAAATATTAAGGGAGAGATTATAAATGGCAACAAAAAATGCACAATCACCAAGAGCATTCGTAAACGTACGAAACGTTGGGTTTGCTCAAATTGAAAGTATGGATGAAACAGCAACAAAATATAAATCGGCAATGTTAACACGTGGGGTTAAATCCGTGTCTTCTGAATCAAGTTCAGAGCCAAAAGTAACATATGCTGATGGTTTGGAAATTGAATCTGGTCGTTCAAACGGTAGTCGTACAATTTCACTATTAATGCATGAATTTAGTGGGGAAGTACGCGATTATATTTTCGGTGATACACCAGATGAACAAGGAATCACAGCAGAAAGACGTAACCAAGTGACACCAGAAGTGGCGTTTTGGTTTGTACATGAACGTCGTGACGGCACATTTAAAGTGTACTTATTCCCACGTTGTATCTTTAATGAGCCGAACCTAGAAGCGAACCAAGAAGAAGACGATTATGAGTGGACAGAAGAAACTTCTGAAGGTATGGCAATGTATAGACTTTCAGATGAAGTTAGACGTTTTGTTTACGATTCACGAAATGCAACAGGAACTTTAAATGATTTACTCGTAAAAGTATTTGGGTCAGATTATGAAGGCATTAAAGATATTGAGAATAACATCTTAAAATCTAAAAGTCCTGTAGAAGAAACACTTTAATAGGAGTGATTTAAATGACAAAAGAAAAAGCGAAGAAGCATGAAAAATATCTTGTTCTAAAGACATTTTTAGATGGTCAAGATAATGGTAAGCGTTATGTTGAGGGTGAAACGTACCCGAAACCAGTAAATAAAAAAGTATCAAAAGAACGTATCAAGGAATTGCAAGAAAAAGGCGGAATTGGAGAGAAGATTTAATTCTTCTCTCTTTTTTATTTGAATTTTAAAGGAGATAAATATCAATGAAACGAAATTTTATTAAATTAATTAAAAACCCAGAAGAAGTACTTAAAGGTGCAGAACCTTTATATAACACATATGTATCACCAAATTTTGTACCGTACAGAAAAATGTATGAAGCTTTAGAGATTTTAGAAAAGAACTCAAGTGATGACAGTGACGTATCACAACTTGAAATGACAAATATTATGATTGATTTTATTTGTGAACTATACGGTAATCAATTCAAAAAAGATGATGTGCTAGATGGTATGCACTCGCCTAATGCAAACGAAGAAATCGAAAATCAAATTCAATTCTTCGCGCAAGGTGTACAAAGCGACGAACAAAAAAAGGAACTCAAAGCTCTACTGAAGTAATCACATACACAGAAGCCTTGAAGAATATGCGTATCGTAATGAGAGAGTTGATGAAAGACGGTAAAGATATCAATGAAATACTTGATATGCCTTACGATTTTGTCATTGAAGTATTACGAGAAAAAGAACAAGCAGTTCGACGCGTACATGATGAGGATGAAGTAGAGCGTATGCTAGACAGAATGTAAGAAGGGAGGTAAAGATATGGCAAAATTACCAGGGTTAAACATAGAGATGGGACTCGATCACACAAATGTTACTAAATCCATGAAATCTTTAAAAAGTGAGATATCTTTAGTTAACTCAGAAATGCGTAAAAACATGAGTGCGTTCGACTACTCAGAACGTAGCGCTCAGAAATATCAAACACGTTTAGACGGCCTTGAAAAGAAGTTAAAGATTCAAGGCGAAGTTGTCAAGAATGCGAAAAAGAATCTATCCGATATGAGCGAAGAATTCGGAGAGAATTCAGAGCAAGCCAAGAAAGCTGAACGTCAGTTGAACAATGCTGAAGCACAGTATAACAACTTAGAACGCTCTGTTGATAAAGCGAAGTTACAACTTGAAGAGTTTAATAAAGAACAAGATATTTCTGAGAATAAGTGGACTCAATG
>DATGUS010000040.1:0-4391 GCA_035301245.1 Alloiococcus sp.
GGATAAGTAACAAGCTAAATTTGAATTTAATTTTGATATATTTAAGGAGGTTTACTTTGATAAAAATACAGCGTATTTATTCATCTAATTCAACACAACCTGGTTATCGAATATTAATAGATCGTCTTTGGCCTCGTGGAATTTCCAAGACTAAAGCAAATCTTGATGATTGGGACAAGTCAATTGCTCCTTCAAATGAACTTCGTAAATGGTTTAATCATGATCCACAGAAATTCTCTAAATTTAGTAAAGCATATCGAAAAGAATTGGCTGAAAATCTGGAGACACCCGAATTTATTGCCAAAATCACGTCAAAAATGGTAAATAGTGATATTATCTTACTTTATAGCGCTAAAGATAAAGAGCATAACCAGGCTATAGTATTGCGTAACTATCTCCGAGAAAAGCTAAGCATTAAAAGCTAGGGAGGGAAGGTGAGTGCATATGCAGTCTACTGAAAAAAAACAGTGTGTCTCATTGGTACCGATTTTTGCCAACTTAGATGAAAATGAACTAACTAAGCTATCTCAAAAGGTTACTAGTAGAAAGGTGTCTAAGGGAGAATTTCTATATAATTTCACGGATCAAAATGACACTTTATATATCGTGCATCAAGGACAATTAAAAAATTACCAGATTCTAGAAAACGGCGAAGAACAACTAATTCGTTTATTAGGACCTGGGGAGTTCATTGGAGTGTGGAGTATTTTTAGAACTAAACAATCTCATGATGATCTAGTAGAGGCCATTAGTAATACAGAAATTTGTCAATTAACTCAACAAGACTTTAAAAAAGTTCTAATACAATATCCGGAGATTAGTATAAACCTTTTACAACAGCTTTCAGAACGCTTAGAGGTCTCTGAACAACAAGTCGCAACTATCGCACATACTTCAGTTGCTGACCGCATTATTTCATATCTAACTAGTCTTATTCCAGAAGAAACTATGGAAAATAAACCTATTTCAATAGAATTACCAATGTCACGTAAGTCCTTGGCGTCTTATCTAGGGACAACGCCAGAGTCCATTTCTCGTGGCTTTAAAAAGTTAGAAAGACAGGGTATGATAACATCTACTTCAAGTAAAAAAATTCGCATAAATAAGCTTAGTTCTGTATAAAGTAAAAAAGAGGGCGTGTTTGTTGACACCCTCTTTTTTACTTTAAACGATAGTTTAATAAACGAATTGCATTAAGGATTACCACCAGAATACTTGCCTCATGAACAAACATCCCGATCCCCATATTGATCCAACTACTAAACAAAAGACTAGTCAAAAGAAAAACTACTACTCCTACTGCAATAACAATATTTTGCAACATATTATGACTTGTAGCCTTAGCCAACTTAAGAGTCGGTACTAACCGGTCAAAATCCGAATTCATTAAAACAATATCTGAAGTATCGATCGCAACATCTGTCCCATTTCCCATAGCGATCCCCGTATTAGCTGTTGCTAATGAAGGACTGTCATTAACTCCGTCGCCTACAAAAGTAACGTTCTGTCCTTTCTTTTGTAGCTCCGTAATATAGGCAGCTTTATCCTCGGGCATCATATTTCCCTTCGCCTCGGTTAAACGTAAATTTTGAGCAACTTGATTTACCGTTCCTTGATTATCCCCTGATAGGAGGATCAAATTTTTAACTCCTAGCTTTCTAAGTCTTAATAATTCAGACTTTACATTTGGTCGTAACTGATCTTTAATGCCCAAGATTAAAGCTAACTGATTATTTATAGCCATAAAAACTAGGGAGTTTCCTTCACTTTCCAGCTGCTCACTACGTGCTATCTCTCCCGGTCCCAATTTAATCTGATTGTTTTTCATTAACTGTAAATTTCCTAAAACGACTTTTACACCCTTGACAGTTGCAATAATCCCACCACCTTTAATAACTTGTGTTTGGCTTACTGGATATCTTGTAACATTTGGGTAAGTTTTGACCACCGCTTGGGCTAACGGATGATCACTTTCAGCTTCTATACTTACTAGAGTACTAATGGCCTTGTTCTCATTAATTTCAGGATTTGAAATAACTTTATTCACTTGTGGAGCACCAACCGTTAGTGTGCCAGTTTTATCAAAAACCATAGTATCAACTTTGCTAAAATTTTGTATTGTTTCACTACCTTTTAGTAGTATGCCATGCTTGGCGCCATTTCCGATCCCAGCCACGTTTGAAACAGGAATTCCAATAACCAAAGCACCTGGGCAGCCCAGAACTAAGACGGTTACAGCTAATTCGATATCTTTGGTGATTAAGCCTACAACAATCGCCAATAGTAAAACAGCTGGTGTATAGTACTTAGAAAATTTGTCAATAAAACGTTCGGCGTTGGATTTTGAATCCTGAGCTTCTTCCACTAGTTCAATAATTTTACCGAATGCTGTCTCTTCTCCGACTCTCTCAGCTTGCAGCTGAAATGTTCCATTTTCCAAGATAGTCCCAGCATAAACTAACGATCCAGCCTGTTTGGCAGCAACCTTAGATTCCCCTGTGATACTAGCTTCATTAACATATCCAGAACCACTAATGACCTTACCATCAACTGGAACCTTTCCGCCGGTTTTAACTAAAAGAGTATCTCCCTGAGTAACTTCATCAATTGAGACCTCCACAAACTTACCGGTTTGATCTTTTTTCAAGCTGACCTCTGGTGCCATTTCGGTCAGAGATTTGATTGCCTTTCGTGTCTTACTGAGAGTCGCCTGTTCTAAAAAATGCCCCGCTAAAAAGAGAAATGTTACCACCGCAGCCTCTTCATAACTTTTAACAAAAAAAGCGCCTAATACTGCAATCGTTACTAAGACATCGATACTAACTACTTTGACCTTTAAAGATTGAAAGGCTTGGACAGCAATCGGTAAGACCCCTGCAACCCCCGCAATTATTAACGCCACTGGAACTATTTTCCCTCGCGTTAGAAAAAAATGATCTGCTAACGCTAGTAAAAGCAAAGAGCCATTTATAATTGTCAGCTCTTTTTTATGAGCCAAAATATACTTTTGCATCTTAATTTTCCTTTCTGATATAAAAGCAGGTACTTTTCACAGCACCTGCTTTTATACTTTCTAACCTATTCTCCTGTACTGTATGCATGGTCTAAGTCACGCAAAAAGGTATAAGTCTTTTCCATTGTTGGGCACGCGTCTGCCGGGATCGTATAATTATCAGTCAATTTTCTAATTTCTTGGTACTCCGCACTAACATCTTCATTAGCCCGAGTTTTTGCTTCTATTTTGTCAAATAGCTCATGCACCTTGAAAGTTTCGGGGTGGTTTTTGCCATGTGCGCGAGTGATTGCTAAAGTGTAAGTCTCTAAATTTGGGAAATATTCTTCTTGTAGTTCGCTATATTTGCTCATTCTTTGTCTCCTTCTTTCATTAAGCAGCTACAACTTTTGACTTAATTACTGGATAACCAAGATCTTCTATAGCCTTCTCGATATCTTTAACAGTTACCTTTTCTTCATCGAAGTTAACCTTCAACTTACTAGCATTAAACATTACCTTAATACTAGGTTTATCAACTCCCTTAACCGAAGCAACTGCGGCTTCGATCTTTTGCATACAGGTCGGGCATGCCAATTCCTCTAGGTTAATAACAGCTTTCTTCATCATAAAGATCTCCTTTCTTGCCTCTTTCTATTATGTAGTATAAGTAACTCTTCCTTTTTTATAATTGATTACTGTCAATTTTTTGATAAAAAGCAATTTATATTTTTTCTAAATGTTTTGGATATACCTTGTATTTCAAAGGACAATACACTATTATAATAGTGTATTAAAAATTATTTTAGGAGGAAAGTATCATGAATCAAAAATATGATTATCCCCAAACACGGGCACAACTTAACCAGCTCGTAGCTGACCTAGAACAGGTCCAGACTAATGTTCATCAAACTCACTGGTATATGCGGGGCAAACAATTTTTCACCTTACATCCGGAAATGGATGAATTTAATGAAACTTTTGCTGATGAAGAAGATCAGGTTGCGGAACGTTTGATTGCTTTAAATGGAGCACCATTTGCAACAACACATGAATTTATCGAACAAACTGGTTTACCGGACGAAAAGATCAAATTTAATCAATACACACTGCCTGAATTAATGCAACGTTTAGTAGATAATTTCAGATATCTTAGGGATCAATTTCAAAAAGCAATTGAAGTCACTGACAAAGAAAATGATCAACCAACGCAAGATATGATCAACGGATTTAAGATCGATGTTGATAAGAAAATCTGGATGTTAAATGCCTACCTTGACAAAGGCCCATTTGACGGCGAATAAATGATTACTTTATTTACTATTGATCCATATAGTGTCTGAATTTTTGTTTCGTATGCTATCGAAAACTCAACTAGGTCTAAAGATGATATTAGAAA
>DATGUS010000041.1:0-2989 GCA_035301245.1 Alloiococcus sp.
TGGCAAAGCAATTAAAGCAAGTGGCATTGACCGTGAAGAATTATTTGTAACAACAAAATTATGGAATGATGCGCATGGTTATGAAGAAGCGAAACAAGCCATTGACGAATCACTAGCGAAACTGGATTTAGATTATGTGGACTTGTACCTTATTCACTGGCCAAATCCGATAGAACATCGCGATAATTGGGAAGAGCCGAATGCTGAAGCTTGGAAAGCGATGGAAGAAGCAGTTGAGGCAGGAAAAATTAAAGCGATTGGTATTTCTAACTTTATGATTCACCACATGGAAGCATTACTAAAAACAGCTAAAATTAAACCAACTGTCAATCAGATTTATTTAAATCCAAGTGATCATCAAGCAGAAGTCGTAGCGTTCTGTCGTGATCATGATATATTAGTGGAGGCCTATAGTCCGTTAGGTTCAGGACGTATCTTTGAAATCGATGATCTAAAAGATATTGCTTTAAAATATGATAAATCAGTGGCGCAAATTGTGTTGCGTTGGCATTTAGATAAAGGGTTTGTGCCACTCCCTAAGACTTCAACAATGGAACGTGTTGGAGAAAATGCGGATATTTTTGACTTCAAATTGTCAGAAGAAGATACTCAAAAGATCGATTCTTTAGAAGGTATGGCCGGAACTCACTCAGATCCAGATCAGAAAGATTTTTAATTTAAATATTATGTAGTTTTTAAAAGCATATCTTTGCTAACAATTTTGTCAAGCCTAAGAAGGTTATGTTTGGACTTTTGGTACTGAAAGTTCATCTAACTCTCTTAGGCTTTTTTTGAATTCACATTTAGAAAACCACTGTTATGAAGGCGTTTTCTGAAAGTTCTATCTAAATAACGTATATAAATTGATTGTTGTTTCAGAGGTTGCTATTCTATATTTAGAAAAGACGAGACGGAGGAAACATCCTATGAATGAACAATCAGCATTTAACAAACAAGTCAAAGGTGGCTTGATTGTTTCTTGTCAGGCACTGGAAGATGAACCACTACACTCATCTTTTATTATGAGCAAAATGGCTTTAGCTGCAGCTCAAGGTGGTGCCGTTGGAATTAGAGCAAACTCAGCGGAAGATATTGCTGAAATAAAAAAAGAAGTTAACTTACCGATAATCGGTATCGTTAAAAGAGATTACGAGGGTAGCGACGTTTTCATTACAGCAACGATGAAAGAGATCGATGAACTGATGGCAGTTGAGCCAGAAGTGATTGCTGTCGATGCGACAAGTAACGAACGACCAGAAGGTGAAACACTAAAAGAATTTGTTACAAAGATTAAAGCTAAATACCCAACAGTTGAATTGATGGCAGATTGCTCAACAGTAGAAGAAGCTGTTTATGCCAGCGATATTGGATTCGATTATATTGGAACTACTTTAGTAGGTTATACTGCTCAAAGTAAAGGTCAAAAAATTGAAGTAGATGATTTTAAAATTATTCGTGAAATTTTAAAACAAGTAGATACTCCAGTCATTGCGGAAGGAAATATCAATTCACCCGAAAAGGCTCGCCGCGTATTGGACTTAGGTGTTCACACTGTAGTGGTTGGCTCAAGTATCACTCGACCACAATTGATTACTGAAAAATATGTAAATAAAATAAATGAATAGAATTATAGGAGGAAAATGCACATGGCACATGAAGATTTAAAAGGATTACACTCAGCACTATTAATTAGTGTAAATGAAGACGGAACATTAAATGAAGATGGATTACGCGAGATTGTTCGCCACAATATCGACACAATGAAAGTAGATGGCTTATACGTTGGTGGATCAACAGGTGAAAACTTCTTAATTGATACAGATATGAAAAAACGTATTTTTGATATTGTTAAGGATGAAGCAAAAGATGAAGTAACCTTAATTGCCCAAATTGGTGGTACAAATGTTTATGAATCAATTGAATTAGCAAAATACGCTACAGATTTAGGGTATGATGCGATTTCAGCGGTAACACCTTTCTACTACCCGTACTCCTTTAAAGAAATAAAAGAGTATTACGAAATGATTGTCAACTCAGTGGATAACCGACTAATTATTTATTCAATTCCTGCATTAACAGGTGTTGAGATGAGCATAGAGAACTTTAAAGAATTATTCGCACTGAAAAATGTTATGGGTGTTAAATTCACAGCAGCTGACTTCTTCTTATTAGAAAGATTGCGTAAAGCTTGTCCAAATGAGTTAATTTTATCAGGCTTTGATGAAATGTTACTGCCAGCAATTGTAAGCGGTGTAGATGGTGCGATTGGTTCTACTTTCAACGTGAATGGTATTAAAGCAAGAGCCATTATTGAAAAAGCCAAAGAAAATAATATTGAAGAAGCTCGCCAATTACAACATGAAACAAATGATTTGATTGAAGCGATCTTAAATAATGGTCTATATCCTACAATTAAAGAAATCTTGAAACTCTATGGTGCAGATGCAGGATTTAGTCGTCGTCCAATGGCAAGTGCAACAGCAGAACAGAAAGAAAGAGCTAAAGAAATTTACGAAACATATTTAAAATAATTAACACGGAGGTATAAACAATGAATCTAGGAGCCGGTTTTACATGGATTGATATGGCTATATTAATCATATATCTCATATTCGTATTATTCTTTGGGAGTTACTTTGCAAAAAAAGACATGGTTGGTAAAGAATTCTTCAAAGGTGATGGAACAATTCCATGGTATGTTACATCAGTATCTATTTTTGCGACATTATTAAGTCCAATTTCATTCTTATCGCTTCCAGGAAACTCTTTCGGTGGGACATGGATATTATGGTTTGCTCAACTGGGTATGTTGATTGCTATACCTATTGCTATTGCCTTTTTCTTACCAGTTTTTGCAAAAATGGATATTGATACAGCCTATGATTATCTAGAAAGACGATTTGATAGTAAAGGATTAAGAGTAATCTCTTCATTAATCTTTATTATTTATCAAGTAGGTAGAATGTCAATTATCATCTACTTACCGTCT
>DATGUS010000042.1:0-11251 GCA_035301245.1 Alloiococcus sp.
AAATGTTCGTAAGAAAATTGAAGAAGACATGGACTATCCAGGTCATATTAAAGTAACGGTTATACGCGAAACTAGATCAGTTGAATACGCTAAATAACAAGACAGCTGGACTAAACAAAAGGTTTAGTCCAGTTTTTTTAATTTAAAAAAACTATTGTGGTAAACTAAATATTATAGTAAAAGTTAGTTTTAGAGGGTGGAAATATGTTTGAATTATTTATTCTAATGATTGAGCGCCTGGGCTTCATAGTACTGATTGCTTACATATTGGTTCAAAGTAAAATTTTTAGAAATATTTTATTTAACCGAAAAGCATTAGATACACAAATCCTGTTAATTATTATATTTACTATTTTTGCGATTCTTTCCAATGTTAATGGAGTTGAAGTACAAAATGGTGAAGTGATTTATCGTGACTTAACAGAAACGCTATTAGCGAACTCTTCACTTGCAAATACTAGAGCATTAACCATCGGTATATCCGGAATTATTGGAGGACCTCTGGTTGGTACTACTGTAGGGGTGTTATCTAGTATTTTTCGTTATTTACAAGGTGGACTAGATCCTCAAGTCTATGTCTATTCATCTATTTTAATTGGTATAGTATCTGGAATAATTGGCCAAAAATACATGGAGCGGAATCAATTACCTGAACCATTGGTCGGTGCAGGGATAGCAAGTGGATTTGAAATTATTCAAATGATCATTATTCTTTTTGCCAGTTCAGATTTCACACAAGCTTTTACACTTGTCCGTTTTATCATTTTACCGATGACGATGATTAACAGTATGGGTATGGCAATATTTTTATCTTTTATTCACTCGATTCAAAAGAAACAAGAAGAAGATCGAGCGATTCAAACGCATGATGTCTTGTCTTTAGCAAATGCGACTTTACCTCATTTTAGAAAAGGTTTAAACATTGAATCGTGTACGGAAGCAGCGAATGAAATTATGAATTATATGCACGTTGCAGCGGTTAGTATTACGAATAATGAAAAAATATTAGCCCATGTTGGTGTTGCAAGTGACCATCATAAGCCTGATACCTTTTTAAGAACAGAATTATCTAAACAAGCTCTCGATCAAGGAAAAATTGTTATTGCAGAAAACAGAGAACAAATTGGTTGTCATCATGAAAATTGTGAGCTCAATGCCGCCATTGTAGTTCCACTCATCACTAAATCAGGCGTTGTTGGGACCTTGAAACTCTACTTTACCGATAGTTCAGAACTTACTTTTGTTGAAAAAAATATAGCTGCCGGCTTAGGTAATATATTCTCAACTCAAATTGATCTAGGAAAAAGTGAATTGGAAGCTCAACTATTAAAAGATGCAGAAATCAAATCATTACAAGCGCAAGTTAATCCGCACTTTTTCTTTAATGCGGTAAATACGATCTCGGCACTTATCCGCATAGATAGTGAAAAAGCTAGACATTTATTAATAAAACTTAGTGAATTCTTCAGAGCTAACCTTGTTGGTACTCGCTCTAGTCTTATACAACTAAATAAAGAACTAGAGCATGTGGAAGCTTACTTAGAATTAGAACAAGCAAGATTTCCTGATCGTTATCAAATAAATTTTAATATTGATGAACATTTGTCTAGTATGTTAATTCCGCCATTTACTTTAGAAATAATTATAGAGAATGCTTTTAAACATGCGTTTAAAAACCGTAAAGATGGAAATACGATTCAAGTAACTGTTGAAGAAGTAAAAGATATGATTCATATTGCAGTGAAGGATAACGGTTTTGGTATACGACCAGATATTATTGATATTATTGGAGAAAAAGAAATTGTGTCAGAAAAAACACAAGGGACAGGATCGGCGTTAGTGAATTTAAATAAACGACTTCTTCATCTCTATGGGGAGAATAGTCAATTAATATTTAATTCTTCTCCTACTGGTACGACCGTCTCTTGTACACTGCCTAAAATACAAAAAGAGGTGACTTTATAATGCATATTTTAATCGTTGATGATGAGCCACTAGCACGTAATGAACTGGCTTATCTCATTAATCAAAGTTCAAAAGATATTATTATCAGTGAAGCGGACGATGAAGAGTCTGCTCTAAAAATCATTCGTAATGAAGAGATTGACGCGGTTTTCTTAGATATTCATTTAACCTTGGAAAACGGGTTAAATGTGGCAGATAAAATTAATCGACTATCTAACCCACCAGATATCGTCTTTGCAACAGCTTACGATGAATATGCTGTAAAAGCATTTGAACGCGATGCTAGAGATTATATCCTTAAACCATTCACTTTAGAGAGAGTACAGCAAACAATCTCAAGGTTAGCTATTACATCCCAACAATCACTCAAGCAAAAACCTGCTGTAGATGATCAAGGATCTCATTTCCAACGAATACCATTAGAAGTGGATGATCGGATAGTGTTGGTTTCGATTAAAGATATTTTAGCTATCGAAGTACAGAAGGGTGATACGACTATTTATACTAAAGATTCACAGTACACCGATAATCGTCCTTTAATCAAATGGGAAGAAAAGCTAGCTGATCACCTGTTTTTAAGAGTTCACCGTTCTTATTTAATTCAAATTGAAGCAATAAAAGAAGTCCAACCATGGTTTAATCAAACTTACCAAATCACGTTATCGAACGATATGAAAGTACCAGTCAGTCGCTCTTATCTCAAGGAGTTCAGAGAAGTATTAGGGCTTTAAATAAAAATCAATGTATCTTAGATACCTTATATTGTATTTTACCACTATATATATATAACTCATATGAAAACGCTATAAAAATCCTTATAGTTTTGTATAATGAAGGTACAAAATATAAGGAGGAAACACAATGATTACTTTTATTGGAGGTATACTATTACTCATTTTAGGTTACTTGACATACGGTAAATATGTGGAAAAAAACTTCCAGATTGAACCAGACCGAGCAACACCGGCAGAAGTCTTAAGAGATAATATGGACTTTGTGCCAATGGGTAAACAAACAAACGCTCTAATTGAGCTACTTAATATTGCAGGAACAGGCCCAATCTTTGGTCCGATTATGGGGGCTTTATATGGACCTATGGCATATATTTGGATTGTTGTTGGATGTATTTTTGCAGGTGCTGTTCACGACTATATGATTGGTATGATTTCTTTACGTAATAACGGAGCTCACTTACCTGAATTAGCTGAGCGTTATTTAGGTAAATCAGTCAAACACGTTGTTAATATTTTTGCAATGCTTTTATTATTACTAGTTGCAACTGTGTTTGTTGTGACACCAGCAGGACTAATCGCTGATTTAACACCTGATACGATTAGTGTTGGTTTAATTACGGTTATTATTTTCGTTTACTATCTAATCTCAACAGTAATCCCAATTGACAAAGCAATGGGTAAAGTTTATCCAATCTTTGGTGCTATTTTAATTCTTTCAACGATTGCAATTGGTGCAATGTTGTTATACCACGGATTCTCAGGAACATACACATTACCTAACTTAACTTTAAATTCATTACAAAACTTACATCCAGAAGGAACACCAGTATTCCCAATCATCTTCTTTACTATTTCTTGTGGTGCGATGTCAGGATTCCACGCAACTCAAGCACCGATGGTATCACGTACAACGACAAGCGAAAAAGAAGGTCGTTACACATTCTATGGTATGATGATTGCAGAAGGTGTTATTGCAATGATCTGGGCTACAGCATCAATGGCATTATTTGATGGACAAACACTATCAGACATGATTGCTGCAGGTACACCATCAGTTGTTGTTAATGAAGTGTCATTCTTATTATTAGGTAACATTGTTGGTACATTAGCCATTTTAGGTGTTATTGTGTTACCAATTTCATCTGGACTTTCAGGATTCCGAAGCCTACGAAACATCTTAGCTGATTATATTGGAATGAAACAAGATACACTTAAAAAAGTGTTACTTATTGCAGTACCATTATTTATCGTGTCATTCATCTTAACGTTTATTGATTTTAATATACTATGGCGTTACTTCAGCTGGGCTAACCAAGTGACTGCAGTTATCTCATTATTAGTGTCAACGCGTTACCTATATCTTAAAAATCGAAACTATATCATTACATTTGTTCCTGGCGTATTCATGCTGTATGCAACGGTCATTTACATCTTAGCTCAACCAATTGGCTTTAACTTAGGCTACTCAGTATTGTCTTACGTTCTTGGAATAATCCTATCGCTTGGCATTGTTTGGGTGTTCTGGAGCACAGGTAAAAAACAAAAAGCTGGTTTATCACCGGATAGCTTGATCTTAAATGACCACTTACCAATTAAAGAAATCCAAAGAAAACAAGCAGCTGGAGCTAAATAATCATATCTAAATAAAAAGATTTGCGAGAAGTTATCGCAAATCTTTTTTAATAGAATCATGTAGTTTCAACTCAAATTTTGACTTGAACTGTTTGAGTAAAGTTAAACGCTGTGTCATATTTATCATTTACTGTTAATCAATACTAAGTAACTATGTGGTAATAGACTGGTATGAGTATAGGGTTATCTTTAGAAATAAATAGCTTTTATTTTAAACGGTTAACGCTAGTGTCGATCTAAAGAAATTCTTATTGCTGATTAATGCTGTTTTAATTATAGGTCTGTAGCTAAATGCTGCGGACTTTTTTGTTGAATATTATATCAATTGACAGACTCTTATTTTATTAATTGTTAAAAGATTGGTAAAATAGATGGTATATAATAAAGGTGGTAGAGTATGAAATTATTATTTATTGGAGATATTGTCGGACGCGTTGGAAGACAAGCCGTTCGAGAATATCTACCATCACTAAAACAAAAATATAAGCCACAAATTACGATTGCCAATGGAGAGAACGCCGCTGGTGGTAAAGGGATAACAGAATCAATATATAAAGAACTCCTCCAATCAGGCATTGATATCTTAACTATGGGGAATCATACATGGGATAATCGTGACATATTCGAATTTATTGATAATCAAGACAAAATGATTCGTCCTGCCAATTATCCTGATAATACTGCGACACCAGGAAAAGGGATGACCTTTGTCCAGGTTAACGATAAAAAATTAGCTGTAATTAATCTACACGGTCGAGCTTTAATGAGGGATGTAGATAGTCCTTTTAAAGTAGGAGATGGACTAATAAAAAAAGCTAAAAAGCAAACAAATCATATTTTTATCGATTTTCATGCAGAAACAACCAGTGAAAAAGAAGCAATGGGCTGGTTTTTTGACGGAGAAGTTTCAGCCATTGTTGGAACTCATACGCATGTTCAAACTAATGACCACCGTGTTTTACCGAAAGGAACAGCATACGTCACTGACGTTGGGATGACTGGGTTCTATGATGGCATATTAGGGATGAATAAAGAATCAATTTTAGAAAACTTTTTAACACAAATGCCTGTACGAATTCAGCCGCCAGATAGTGGAAGAGCGAGATTGAATGCAGTCTTAATTACGTTAAAAGACTCAGGCAAGGCACGTTCGATTGAGATGATTCGGATTGATGATGATTATCCGTTTTTAGATTAGAAAGGTGAATGAATCATGTCGTTTGAGAATCATACGCCGATGATGAGACAATATTTAACAATTAAACAAGAATACCAAGATTGCTTTTTATTTTATCGTCTGGGTGACTTTTATGAATTATTTTTTGAAGATGCGAAGAAAGTAGCACATCTATTAGAGTTAACTTTAACTAGCCGTAATAAAAATGCTGAAATCCAAATACCGATGTGTGGTGTACCGTATCATTCTGCTCAAAGATATATTAATGAATTGATAGATATGGGTTATAAAGTAGCGATTTGTGAACAAGTTGAAGATCCAAAGACGACTAAAGGGATGGTTAAACGAGAAGTTGTTCAAGTCGTAACCCCGGGTACGGTCATGGAAGAAAGTGCCGTCGAAGCGAAAGTTAATACGTATATTGGGTCATTAATTCAAGAAGACGAACACTATTCGCTAGCTTACGCTGATTTATCTACGGGTGAGATCAATGTGACAAAGATGATTTCCCAAGATGAAGTGATTACAGAAATTGGTTCTTTAGCTATTAAAGAAATGGTTTTTATCGAAAAAAAACAATTGGAATTACAAGAAATTCTTAAAAAGCGTTTCAATATCGTGATTTCACTGAAAGATTCAATCGAATCCAATCAGGAATTTGAACCGATTTATGAGTCAATTACACAAAAAATCAATATCGAAGCATTAAAACTATTGTTATCTTATTTACATGATACACAAATGAGAAGCTTAGATCATTTACAAGATGCGAAAGAGTATGAGACGAATCAATATCTTGTGTACGGTCAAGAAGCTCGACGAAACTTAGAATTGACGCAATCTTTAAGAGATGGCAGTAAAAAAGGAACGCTTTTGTGGTTACTCGATGAAACTCAAACAGCAATGGGGGGGCGAATGCTTAAAAAGTGGCTAGATAAACCGCTTATTAATCGACAAGAAATCTTAAAACGTCAATCAATTGTTGAAAACTTTATGCATCATTTTTTTGAACGAGCAGATCTAGTTGAAATCTTAAAAAATGTGTATGATTTAGAGCGTTTAGCAGGTCGAATTGCTTACGGGACCGTCAATGCAAAAGAGTTAATTCAATTGAAACAGTCACTAACTGAAATACCAAAAATCATGACGATCATTCAAATGATGAATGAAGAAGGCGTTTGGGATGAGCGTTTAAAAAGGTTGGATCCGGTTTCTGAGGTCAGGGAATTAATTGAAGAAGCAATTAATGAAGAACCACCTCTATCTGTCACAGATGGTGATATCATTAAATTCGGTTATCATGAGCAATTAGACGAGTACTTAGATGCCATGACGAATGGCAAACAGTGGATTGCCAGCTTACAAGCAAAAGAACGGGAAATTACTGGTGTTAAAAACTTAAAGGTTGGTTTTAATAAAGTTTTTGGATACTACATTGAAGTGACGAAATCGAATATTGATAAGATCAATGATGACCGATATGAACGTAAACAAACATTAGCGAACTCTGAACGTTATGTTACACCCGAGTTAAAAGAGAAAGAAAAAATCATTCTTGAAGCTGAGGAAAAATCGAAAGCTCTAGAATATGAATTGTTTATCGGAATTCGTGAAGAAGTGAAAACTTATATTCATCGTATTCAAGAATTAGCAAAAGCCATATCGGAAATTGATGTACTTAGTGCTTTTGCAGAGGTGAGTGAGGAGTATAACTATATAAAACCGAACTATCATGTCGATTCACAAGATATTTTAATTAAAGATGGTCGCCATCCTGTTGTAGAAAAAGTGATGAACGAACAAGCTTATGTTCCTAATGACGTCGAGTTAAACAAAGATAAGGATATCTTACTTATCACAGGACCAAATATGTCCGGTAAAAGTACCTATATGAGACAATTAGCTCTCATCGTCATCATGGGTCAGATGGGATGCTATATCCCTGCTAGTAAAGCAGAATTGCCGGTTTTCGATAAGATATTTACCCGTATTGGAGCGATGGATGATTTATTCGGTGGACAAAGTACATTCATGGTTGAAATGAACGAAACAAACCATGCGCTTCAAAATGCAACCGACCGTAGTTTATTATTATTTGATGAAATCGGAAGAGGAACGGCAACCTATGATGGAATGGCACTTGCCGAGGCAATCATCGAGCATGTGCATAATCAGATAGGGGCTAAGACGCTCTTTTCAACGCATTATCATGAACTCACTGGTCTTGAAGAACGTTTAGACCGTTTAGAAAATATCCATGTTGGAGCGGTCGAAGAAGATGGTTCGTTAGTATTCTTGCATAAGATGTTACCTGGCCCATCAGATAAAAGTTATGGTGTTCAAGTCGCACAATTAGCTGGGCTACCAGACCAGTTAATTAATCGAGCATCTTCCATTCTTAAAAGCTTAGAAGAGCCTGATGGCGAACATTTTAATAAACAAGAAATTATCAAAGAAGACCCAACTGAACAAATTGATTTGTTTGAAGGCGCGATTTGGTCTGAAGCAGAACAAGAAGCCATTTCTAAACTGAAAGAAGTGAATGTGTTAACGATGACACCATTAGAAGCCCTTAACTTTTTAAGTGTCATTTCAAAAGATTTATAGAATATGGAGGTGTTGATGATGAAAATTAAAATTATGCCTGATCAATTAGCTAACCAGATTGCCGCGGGAGAAGTGATTGAACGTCCGGCTTCTGTTGTTAAAGAATTGATTGAAAATGCGATTGACGCAGAAGCTAACCGAATCGATATTGCGATTGAAGAAGCAGGTTTAAAGTCTATTCGTGTAACAGATAATGGCTCAGGTATTCCTTATGAAGAAGTCATAGATGCATTCAATCGACATGCTACCAGTAAGTTGTTATCGCAAGAAGAGTTATTCCGTATTCGCACACTTGGGTTTAGAGGTGAAGCTCTACCAAGTATTGCTTCAGTGTCAGAATTAACGATAACAACAGCTGAAGAAGGTAAAAAAGGAAAAGAAATATATTTGTCTGGTGGTAAGGTAATTAAAGAGTCATCAGCAGCTTCAAGAGTTGGAACGATGATTCAAGTTGAAGATTTGTTCTTTAATACACCTGCTCGATTAAAGTACGTTAAATCAATGAAAACAGAACTGGCACATATTACGGATAGTATTAATCGATTTGCGTTGGCTCATCCTGATATTGCTTTTAAATTAATTAATGATGGCATGACTTTAACTCGCACAACAGGTAATGGTGACTTAAGACAGACCATTGCTGGTATATATGGCGTTAATATTGCCAAAAAAATGAAAGCAATCACTAATGAAAACTTTGATTTCCAGGTTTCTGGTTATGTTTCTTTACCTGAAGTTAGTCGATCGAATCGATCATATATTACAACGATTGTGAATGGTAGATATATTAAAAACTATACATTAGCAAGAGCAGTTGTGAATGGTTATGGTTCGAAATTAATGGTTGGCCGTTTTCCAGTAGCTGTCATTAACATTGAAATGGACCCGCAACTTTTAGATGTGAATGTACACCCTACAAAAGATCAAGTTAGAATTAGTAATGAACAAGACTTGGGCACTTTGATTCAAGAAGCGATACAAAAAGTGATGACTCAAGAAGTTCGAATCCCTAATGCCATTGAAAATATTAACCAAAATAAAAAGATAAATAATCCAAAACAAACTTTTGAACAAGAAAAATTATCATTTAATCATTATTCAAAGAGGGAGAATATGAATGCTGACTCATCAACTTCAACTCTTTTGGATCAGAATGATGGCCGTAATGCTTATCATGAGCGTGGACTTAATCAAAGAGACAACAACTACTTAAGCATGTCAACTACTGATATGAATAAAAATAAACATGAATCACTAAATGAAGATCCAGTTAAATTAGCCAGAAATCAAACATTAATTCAGAACTACCAAGAATCAAGGGACCATTTTCCAGAAATGGATTATATTGGGCAGATGCATGGTACCTATTTATTTGCTCAAAATGAAGAAGGGTTATTTATTATCGATCAGCACGCTGCTCAAGAACGTATTAAATATGAATATTTCAGAGAGGAAATTGCTAGCGAGGGCACAGCCCTTCAAAGCTTATTAGTACCAATTGTTCTTGAGTATCCGGCTTCAGATACCCTAAAGATAAAAGAGCACCGTGAAGAGCTTGAGGCTGCAGGTATTACACTCGAAGATTTTGGAACAAATACATTTATTGTAAAAAGTCATCCGTCCTGGTTTATAAGTGGTCAAGAAGAGAGTACAATAAAAGAAATGATTGATTTCTTATTGAACAATAAATCACTAAGTAACAAAGAGTTCCGTGAAGCGACAGCGATTATGATGAGTTGCAAGAGGTCGATTAAAGCAAATCACTATCTCAGTGATCAAGAAGCAAGAGCTTTAATTGAAGATCTTAAACGAACAAATAATCCATACAACTGTCCACATGGCAGACCTGTCTTAGTACAGATGGAAAATAGAGATATTGAGAAAATGTTTAAACGTATTCAAGATAGATAGGAGTTTTATCATGGATAAAGATGAATTAAAACAACGATTAACAAAAGAACAATATGAAGTAACACAAAACAATGGCACCGAGCGCCCGTTTACTGGAGAGTATGATGATTTTTATGAAGAGGGGATTTACGTTGATATCGTTAGCGGTGAGCCCTTATTCTCAAGTAAAGATAAATATGATGCTGGCTGTGGTTGGCCGTCATTTACTCAACCAATTGAAAAACGAATTATCCAAGAAAAAAGAGATCGTTCATTTGGTATGGAGCGAGTCGAAGTTAGAAGTAAAGAAGCCGATTCACATTTAGGGCATGTCTTTACAGATGGCCCAGTAGATAAAGGTGGGCTACGTTATTGTATTAACTCAGCTGCATTAAGATTTGTGCCGAAAGCAGATTTAGAAAAAGAAGGGTACGGACAATTTCTTCAACATTTTGAATAAATTGCTGTCATGAATGGAGAGATTTTAATTGGATGTAGCCGTCAGGTCGATCATATTTCAAATCGTTATTCTAATTTTATTAATAGCCATTAACGCATTGTTATCGGCAAGCGAAATTGCATTTATTTCACTCAGCCAACAAAATATAAAAAACATGGCTCTAGAAGGAAATAAAAAAGCGGAAAAAGTATTAAGACTAATTGAGGACTCAGACTATTTAATTAGTTCACTACAATCGTCGATTCTTTTTACAGAAATGATTGCGACGATGTACTTCACGGCGATTGTTGTTACAGGACAACCGGGTGTTTTAAACCTATTGTCCTTTATTCCATATGTTGAACTTCAAATGGCTATGATCATTGTGGTGTTAGCTACGTTGTTTGTTATCTTTGGTAAGAAGCTTCCAAGAAGAATGGCTGCTCAAATGCCAGATGAAGTTGCTTTAAAACTGGTTAATGTTGTTGGATTCATAAAAACAGTCATTAAACCATATGTATGGTTAATCAATTCAATTACAGCCAGTTTTCAACGACTGTTACCATTTAATTTTAATAAGCGAAATGAGCGATTTACAAGAGATGAGATGCAAGCCATCTTAGCTGAGAGTCACAGTGAAGGTTCTATCGATATTGATGAGTTCACCATGCTAGAAGGGGTATTATCTTTAGATGAAAAAATGGCAAAAGATGTGATGGTACCTCGTACGGATGCTCAAATGCTTAACGTCGATGATGATATTAAGGATAATATTGATGAAATATTAGAAAGCCCATACTCACGTAT
>DATGUS010000043.1:0-2624 GCA_035301245.1 Alloiococcus sp.
CGTATGAGAGGATTAAAATCGTTTGAAGAGACCATTGAAAAACAATACGAAGTAATCCAAGTACTAGCATAATCGCTAGACCGATCGATACAATCATAACAATCTGAAAGCCATCGATTAAGCCACTCGAAACGGTTTCTAATTGTTCACCTAACACTAAAACACTCGGTTCGGAAGCTGCAATTAAAAAACCAAGGATAAATCCTGCGATAATAATAACGCTTAATTTGTTCGATTGAGCAATTCCTTTACCAGTACTTTCTCCGATCGGTGCAATACCAACATCAACACCAGTCAGAAATATTGTTAAGCCTATGATGACAACGATCGTTCCAATCGTAAAGGATAACAAGATTGAAAAAGGGATATCAATGACAAATAAGTAAATCAATAACACAATGGCATAGATAGGCATCACTGATTGCATTACTTCTAAAAACTTTTCTGTCAGTATATTCAAAAAACCATGCTCCTTTCTTTTAAATAATCTTTTTAACTTTTATATTATTTTTTGTATAATCCTCTTGTTTCTTCTAATGCAACTGTGAATAATACACCTGTATTCTTTTTTTCAATATTTAGATAATCACTAATACCATTAGAAATGTCACTTACTTTGTCATCTTCAGTGATAATTAATAAAATATCTTTTTCAGGTTCAATTTGAATTTTGAAAACTTCTTGTACTTCAGCAGAACCTGCTCCTCGTGCTCTGATAACTGTTCCACCGGTTGCGCCGTTTTTTTCAGCAACTTGCATCACTTCATGACCTTCACCTTGATTCACAATTGCTACTAATGCTTGGTGCATATCTTCAGTTGCTCCTTTCAATGATTCTTTGGTTTCTTCTATATGGTTAATTGACTCATTGCCAAATTGAACTTGTCTTTCTGTAATTCCAAGGACATTACCAATTGACGTTCGGAAGGCTATACCTGAGTTTGATTGGTTAAGATCCTTTTTGTTACTAATTTTATCAATTGTCTTTTTAGCAATTGATCTTGGTGCAATTAATAAAACTATCTCTTTTTTGGCATTATCTAAACCTAATTTTCTTAAAAATGTATTACGAACTGTACCTTCACCTCTAAGAATCGTCCCACCCAAAACACCAGTCTCACTAGCATGTTTGATTACTCGTTCACCTTTATCTGGGTTTACAATAAATACAAGCAACTCCATCGCTTGATTTAGCATATTCATTCCTTTATTCACCCCTTCAGTAAATAACTCATACATCCTATATTATCATAAAAAAAACCGTTACTTAACTCTTATGGTCTATCATAAGACAAAATACAACACCATTTAGCTTTATAGTATTATTTAATCCTTGTATTGTCTTTATCACAGGCATTGTATAAGTTTTGAAAATAGCTATCAATTGACTAATCATTTAGTTTTTTAAAAATTTTGAACATAAAAATACCCTACCAATTTTCATTGATGGGGTATCGTATAGCTAGATTGATATTGGATAAAAGTTTTCTGGTTTTTCTGTTAATGCAAAGAGGCCAATTCCTCCGATACCAACGTGAGCTGCAATAACAGCTGAAATTTCAAAAATATAAACGTTAGCATTCGGCAGTTTTTCTAAAACTTTTGCCTTCAATTCTTCAGCTGTTTCACGTTTATCAACGTGACTGATCACAATAGATTGATCATCGTAAGGGTTAATTTGTTTGAGAAGTTTATCAATCATTTTCACATAAACACGCTTTTTCCCTCTAACTAAACTATCTTTTGCAACGCCATTCTCATCTAAATAAAGAAGTGGTTTAACTTTTAGCATTGAACCAATTTTACCAACTGATTTTGGAAGTCGCCCACCTTTAGCTAACCAATTCATATCATCCACTGCTAAATAAGTGACCATATTGTCAACATTTTGATGAATTTGTTTTAAAATAGTTTCAAAATCATAGTCGCGCTTAATTAATTCTAAAGCTGATAAAAATAATAGTGTCTGACCACCGGCGCCAGTTTTGGAATCTACTACTTCGCATTTAAAGTCCGGATATTTTTCTTTTACAAAGTTCATTGCATTTACTGCTACTTGATAGGTTCCAGATAATTGACTAAAGATAGAAATGAAAATAACATCATCACCCGCTTCTGCCGCGGCTTCGAAAGCCTCAATAGCTAATTGCGGATTGATTTGTGATGTTTTAGGGAAGTTGCCAGCTTTCATGTAGTCGTGTAATTCGCTAATTGAAATGTCAATGCTATCTAAATATTCTTTGTCATCTAAAATAATAGTTAGTGGTACAAAAGGCATATCATATTTTGCCGTCACTAATTCGTTTCGGTCTGCACCGGAATCTGTAATCAGTCTAATCATTGAGATGTACTCCTTATTAATTTAAAATATTAATCTAAAATTAGTTTGATATTCAAAGTAATTAGTGAAATTGTAGCATGATTAAATCTCATTATCAATTATTTTATTGGTGTTTCTTCATTATTCTGGACAAATGAACAAAAAAACCGGTAAGTTAATCCTTACCGGTTAATTGATTAATTATTTATTCAGTAACCTGATCTTTCGGTGCATCACTGGTGTCAACTGTTGTTCCTATAAAGAAAATCAAGACAGCCATGATTGTAATAGCTACCGGAATAAT
>DATGUS010000044.1:0-3071 GCA_035301245.1 Alloiococcus sp.
ATGACTTTTTATATTTAGATCATGGTATTCAGCATACTGAAAAATTAGGGACGCATAAGCGGGTATCAGATGAAGCGTTAAATAAAGATATTTTAAGAGAGAGCAAGAAAGCTGAGACAGACTTTTTACATGTCTTAACTATGCAGAATCATTCGCCATTTACAGGTGAAATACCAGACATGGCTTATAAGCCAATGATTAATGATATTTACCCAGAAGATAAGCGGAAAGATTTATATAATTATTTACAAGGTTTAAAAGCTTCAGATAAAGCAGTTGATGAATTAGTTACAGAACTAGAATCATCAGACAAAGAGGTTAACTTCTTATTTTATGGTGATCATTTTCCAAGTTTGTTTACTGATATGGAAGATATTTTTCCTGAAGAGAAGTTACATGAGACGCCTTGGTTCTTATATATGAATGATAACAGGAGTGAAAGTGAAAAGCATTATGATAACTTGTCGCCTATGTTTTTCGTTCCAATGTTACTTAAAGAAGGTGACTATTATGTTTCACCATTCCAAGGCTTGTTAGAAGAGTTGCTTGAGGCTGATGTTAGAAGAATCGGTAAAGACTTTATTTACACAGCTGATGGTGAGATTGCTGATAAAGATTTACCAGATGACTTAAGAGAGAGAATAGAAGATTATCGTTTTATTATGTATGATGCCTTATTTGGTAAGAACTGGTTAGGTGATACTTTATTTAGTCCGCCAACAAAATAACACTTAATCTTTATCTACCATCGCAATTAGAATACGCCCGTTTGCTCTAGGCGACTTGTGTATGGACTTGATGTAAATTTAATATTTCATATTATAATAAAATAATCCCTACGGAAACTTTTAAAAGTCTCTATAGGGATTATTTTTATTAATATTGCTGATTTTCTTCTTGATAAGGTTGTTCCTCTTGATAAGGCTCTTCTTCTTGGTAAGGTTGCTCTTCTGGATTTCCTTCAATACCAGAGTCGTCTCCTGGATGACTTTCGATTTCTGGGTCTTCTTCTGGATTTTCTGGTTCGAGTTCTGGTAATGCTAGATGGTTTCTAAGTAAGTTTTTTGTTTCGAATAGTGATTGTTCATCTAGTTGCCAGTAGTATGTGTTACTTGGCTGGTAATCGTTACCGTCGATCGAATAGGTCTCTATATCTAAATCGCCTGTAGATGAGCTGTATGCAACAAGGCTCTTCATATCTTTAAATGTTAGATTTGTACTAATATTTTTTGCAACTGCGTTAATTAAGTCATCAAGTTTTAAAATCGACGTAATCGATACAGATTTATCAACGATTGCTTGAATGATTTCAAGTTGACGTTTGCCTCGTTCGACATCACTGTCTTTTTTCCTCGTTCTAGCAAGGGCTAGTGCTTCTTCACCGTTCAATGTTTGTTCACCTGGCATTAAATGGATCGCGTTTGCTTTGTCTTGTGAGTCTTGTTCTTTAAATTCATAAGGAACATCCATATCTATGCCGTTAAGTGTATCAATTACATCAATGAAAGCTTCAAAGTTTAATTTAACGTAATAATCAACAGGTAAGTCGAATAATTCTTCAACAGTATCAATCGCAGCTTTTGTGCCACCGTGTGCATGTGCGTGATTTATTTTTGTTTCATAACCAATTTCAGGTATGTATACGAGAGAATCTCTTGGAATACTGACAAGTTTGACACTTTTTTCGTCCTTATTAAGAGTTGCGAAAATCATTGCATCTGTTCTACCTGGTCCGTCGCTTTCTCGTTCATCACTTGAGTCAACTCCCATGATTAAGACAGATACGTTGTCTAATTTAGGATTGACTGCTTCTTTTCTTAAATCAGATTTTTCTCTACCGTCGTCTTCATAAGAATCATTTAATGCAGATTGAGCTTCGAAATAAAGGTATGCACCATAGCCCCCTGCGGCTAATATGATAATAAGTATAAATGCTATAACATAAACACGTTTCCTTAGTTTACGTTTTCGTTTTAATGTTGTACGTGTATTGTTTTCCTTCAACTTGTTACTCTCCTTAAAATACATTGTAAATACTCACGGTAATTATACTATTAATTAAAAGGAATGTATACGATTATAATATTACGGTTTCATGACGTTGTTTATTAGTCTTTATAGTAGTAAGTATACGAAAAAAGTATCGAGAATAAACTGCTATATACTATCGCAATTAGAATACACTCGATTGCCGTGGGCAGCCACTTAGGCTAAGCCTTACGTTGTCTCCTACAAGCTCTTTTCTCCCAACAAGCGTCTCGTATATCCTATTTGCTAGGTTTGTTGTCATGAAAAAAATAAAAATCATTATATAAAACATTTTATTAAATAAACACCCCCTTTTTAGGATATGTGACGAGTATAGTTTATGAAGCGGAGGTGAGGTAATGGTTACAGCAGATAAAGAAAGTTCGCAGTTGCGTTTAGTGCTGGAGGTTGGTATTGATCCAATAAGTGGTCGTTCGATTCAAAAGACGAAATCGTTTAGTAATGTTAAAACGGATGCGTCGGATGAAGGCGTTTATAATGTCGCACAGGCATTCTTAAGTGTTCAGACTTCAACAGCAGCTAGCATCGCACGTAATGACTTGTCACATCTACACTTAAGTTAATTAAAGAGTTATGGAAAGGTGGTGGAATGAATGAAAACAATCGAATTACGTTTTAGAAATGCAGATGATAAGCTGGTCAGGTTCCAGTTAGATAATCCAGTTGATCCCATCGACCCAGTTGTTGTTAATGAGGCGATGGATGCGATTATTGAAGAAAATGTGTTTACATCTGGCGGCGGGGATTTATTAACGAAAGAAAGTGCGCAAGTAGTTGAACAGCTCGTTGAAGAAATTGAACTCACATAATTTTAAGCAGAGAAGCTATTAACTAGTTTCTCTGCTTTTTTTAAAAAATAGAATGGAGGAATAAATATGGAAGCATGGCTTGGATTTGTGACCGAAGTCGGATTCCCTGTTGTCATTACCTTTTATTTATTACATCGGATTGAGAACAAACTAGACGTGTTAAATGAATCAATTCGTGTCTTGCCACATGAACTCCAAGAAGGTAAATTGTAG
>DATGUS010000045.1:0-6816 GCA_035301245.1 Alloiococcus sp.
ACGGATGGTCCAGGATTTATGGAAGACGAACCTTATGAAACATTAGGCGAATCATTATCATTGCCACCAAAATTAGAGTCACAGAGAGAATATATTGAAGCACAAGTTAGACCATTTGATACAACTTGGAAAGGTGTTGATCAATAATGGAACCCATTAACCGTATTCATCATATTAGTGCGATTGTCGGTAGTTCACAAGAAAACGTTGCTTTTTACCGTAATGTACTAGGACTTAAATTAATAAAAAAAACAGTAAACTTCGATGATCCAGATGTTTATCACTTATATTTTACTGATCAAGATGATGAAAGTGACGCAATTATGACATTCTTCAACTGGGAAACTGGTCGTATAGGACGTAAAGGTAGCGGTCAAGTTGGTCGTATTGCATTCCGTATCCCTAAAGGCTCACTTGAAACATGGAAAGAACGTTTAAGAAAAGAGTATATCTCATATGAAGAAACAACGCTATTTAACCGTCCAACGTTAGAATTTCAAGATGTTCATGCATTAGAGCTTGCGTTAGTTGAGGTTGATGAAACATCTAAGAAACAACATATATTAGGGATACATGGTGCAGTGTTAAACTCTGCTGTTCCAGAAGCGACAGTTAGATTATTAACACACCACATGGGATTAAAAGAAATAGAGCGTGATAATGATTACGTTCATTTAGAAACAATTGGTGAAGAGCGCCACCATATTATTGTACCAACGAAAAAACTAGATCGTGGTCGTTGGGGCGTTGGTACGGTACACCATATTGCTTGGAATGTTCCTAATGATGAGAAACATTTTGAGTGGCAGGAGTACTTGATGAGTCAAGGTTATCATGTGACGGCAGTGAAAGATCGTCATTACTTCAAAGCTATTTATATGAAAGAACTCGGCCATGTCATTTTTGAATATGCGACTGAAGGACCTGGGTTCACAATTGATGAATCACCTGATGAACTAGGAACCAATTTAATGTTACCTCCGATGTATGAATCTAAACGTGATGAAATCGAAGCGAAATTACCACCAATCAATTAATAAGAAGTGAGGATCAATATGTGATTATTTGTTGTAAAGAACATGACGCAAAAACAAATAAAGAAATTTTTGAATGGCAGTGCGATTCCCCGTCCTGTATTAACGTTAAGCACACTGAATGAAGATGAATCCATCAATATTGGGCCATTCAGCTACTTTAATATCGTATCTTCCAACCCACCACTCTTAATGGTTGGGATACAACGGCCAAATGAGCAGATGAAAGATACCACTCGAAATATTTTAAGGACCAAGGAAGCAGTCGGTCATGTCTCAGATGAAGAAACGATTAAAGATGTGAACCAAACGGCAGCGAGTTTAGCCTATGGTGACAGTGAATTGAAATTGACAAATTTCAAAACAGTGAATAGTTTAAAAGTGGCTGTTCCCGGGCTTGACCGCTTTAAAATCAGATACGAACTAAAGTTAAACCACCATCATGTCATTAAAAATCATGAAGGTAAGTTAACGACAGACTTATTGTTATTAGAAGTCGTTTGTTTTCATATTGCAGAATCAGTTTATGAGAATACGTACATTATTGCTGATGAGTTGAAGCCTGTATCCAGATTAGCTGGGGCTGATTACGCCAAGTTAGGCGAGCAGTATACGATAGAAAGACCAGAATAAGATCAAGGAGGCTATTTAAAATATGAAACATATTTACCAAAAGCATAATAATGAAGGGAAGACGATTGTTCTTTTGCATGGAACAGGCGGAAATGAAGGGAGCCTACTCCCGATTACCAATTATTTAGATACGGATTATAACATCTTAAGTATCCGCGGCTCAGTGAATGAGAATGGTGCACTTCGTTACTTTAAACGTAAAGCAGAAGGTGTGTATGATGTTGAAAGCTTAGAAAAAAATGCCAAAAAATTAGTAGAGTTTATTAAAGATGCCAGTCAAGAATATAATTTTAATTTAGATGAGGTTGTATTTTTAGGTTTCTCAAACGGAACTAATATCGCGCTTCACATTTTACTTAATGAAGATTATTCATTTACCAAAGGTGCACTACTCGCACCTTTATATCCACTAGAAGTAAACCGCGACCGCGACCTATCTGATATGAAAGTCTTTGTATCGATGGGTAAAAATGATCCGATTGTTCCAATGGAAAACAATGAAGAATTACTCGATTTATTTGAGAATCTCAATGTGGATGTGACAAACACTTGGGTGAATTCTCATGAAGTTACACAGCCCATGCTTAATAAATTAAAGGATTGGTTTCAAACGAAACTTTAAACGATAAAGAATACGACTCTTAAGATAAGAGGCATGGTTGATCTGATATCCGTAAAGTAAGATTTTTTATGCCAACTTTTATGTCTCAGTATAAGTTGAAGCTCTTTCTTAAGAGCTTTTTTGTGTTTTCAGAGTGTTGATTTTATAAACTAGATAAATAGTCGACAGATAGCCCTTATGACTTGATTGAACTCCTTTTCTTCAGTATCTTTAAGAAGACTAATAAAAGGAGTTGAATTTAATGAAAGCATTAATTCATATTGATTATACAAATGATTTTGTTGCCGAAGATGGTGCATTAACGAGCGGTGAACCTGGACAGAAGTTACATGATTATATTTATAACCTAACGAAGGAATTCCACGATAATGGCGATTTTATTGCCTTTACAATTGATTTGCATAAAGAAGATGATCCGTATCACCCTGAGACGAAATTATTCCCGCCACATAACTTGGCTGGTACGAGCGGTCGCCACTTATACGGTGAATTGGAAGCATATTACCAGTCAATTAAAAATGAAAAGAATGTGTATTACACAGATAAAACAAGATATTCTGCTTTTGCGGGAACGGATTTAGAGATTAAACTTCGTGAGCGTGGGATTACTGAAGTCCACTTAGTAGGTGTTGTAACGGATATTTGCATCTTACACACTGCTATGGATGCTTATAATCGTGGCTTTGATATTGTTGTACATAAACAAGGTGTGGCTTCGTTCAACCAGACAGGTCATGAATGGGCCCTTGATCACTTCAAAAATACATTAAATGCTAAAGTGATCTAAAATTTGAATGATCAAACTAATTTTATAGCACGTTCTTAACATTTGAATATGTCAAGAAAGTTACAAAAGTTATCCAATTGTCACTAAACAGGTGTTTTATCTCAAGAATGAAACAGAATAACTAAGCATAAATGACAAAACCGGCATTGGTCTTCTCTTTAAGTATGTTTGATAGTAATATAGTTCTTGTCGCAGTAAAAGACTATAAAAATAATATATAAGCATACTTTTAAAGGAGAATTTTTTTAAATATGTCATTTAAGAAACGTATTATTCAAGCAAGTACAGGACTAGCCGTTGCTGGTGCCTTAACAGTGTTTAACGCACAAGAAACAGAAGCGGCTTCATGGACGCCAAATACTGTAGAAGATATTAAAGCTGTTATTGATGAACAAGCAGCTGATCAAGATGGAACAATCGAATATGAATTCCGTTGGGGAGATACGCTATGGGCGATTTCTGAAGCAGCTGATATTAGCTTAAGTCACTTAACTCAAATTAATGATATTCAAAATGCTGACTTAATTAATGTTGGTGGACGTATTTACTTAAGTAACGATGGTACTGTTATCTCAGTAGAAGAAAATAATACTGTTCGTTCATATGATGTCTCAGAAGAAACCGTTGTTGAAACAGAAACACCTGAAGAAGTAGCAGCTGTTGAAACAGAAACATCTGAAGAAGTAGCGGCTGTTGAAGCAGAAACATCGGAAGCAACAACTGAACAAGCAGAAGCTTCATCATCTAATGAGTCAACTAGTAACAGTACATCAAGTACAACTCAAACAGTGACTGAATCAACTCAAACACAGTCTACACAAGAAACGACACAGACAACTCAAACAACAAGCACTCAATCAACTCAAAGTACTTCTGAAACACAACAAGTTTCAGCTCCAGCTGCACCAACAGGCGGCGTTTATTCAATCGCTACAAGCCAATTAGGTGTTCCATATAGATGGGCTGGGGGTACACCAGCAGGATTTGACTGTTCAGGATTTGTAAATTGGGTATTTGCTCAAGCGGGTCGTTCAGTGCCACGTACAACAGGCTCATTATATGCAGCAGCTACTCCAGTATCTAACCCACAAGTTGGGGACTTAGTATTCTTTGGTAGCGGCAGTGTTTCACACGTAGGGATTTACGCTGGTAATGGACAATTTATCGGTTCACAAACATCAACAGGCGTAGCACATGCAAGCGTACACTCAGGTTACTGGGGAGCTCGTTTTATCGGTTACGGCCGTATCTAATTTAAACTTAATATATATAAAGAAAACTGCTAGGTTTAAGAACTTAGCAGTTTTTTAATCAAAAACTCCAGTAGTTTCGTATAGAATCTTTTACTGGAGTCAATTTATCTCTCCCGTTATGAAAGCATAAAGATATCACTGTAAGGAACGAGGGGTTCTTTTTTGCGTTTAACTGAGTTAATTATTTCCTTACCTTCTTTGTCAAACTGTACCATAGCGTAGAATGGTTCATGATAAAAAATGAAACGACACTCATTTTTAAAGGCATAAGTGAGCCATTTCTCTTTTGCAGCAATGGAGTCCATTGGGTAATCATCGAATGCTGATACCCATAGTGGGTTGCGATGAGCTATAGTTAGCATTAAATCCCCCATTAAAATTAACTCATCGTTATCTTGTTTAATCAACACAATAGAGTGTCCGTTTGAGTGGCCACCAGTATGATGTAAACTAATCGCATCATTAACCTCAAATGACTCTTTCCAAGTTTTCACTTGATCTTGGATGGGTTCCCAATTATCTTTTAGATAGGTACCTGCTGTACGCTTATTAGGATTTCTAACTTCATCCCACTCGATATTATTAATGTAGATTTTGGCTTCTGGGAAAGTCGATTTAATTTCACTATCTACCAATGTTGTCAAACCGCCTGCATGATCATTGTGCATATGTGTCATAATCACTATATCAATATCTTCTGGTTTAATATCAATTTCACCTAAGCTATCAATCAGTTTAGCTTCCTCACTAATCCCGGCATTACGCATGGCTTTTTTATTCATTTTTGAAGTGCCTAGGCCTGTATCAATTAAAATATTTTGACCTTTGTATTGAAGTAAAATAGGATCAATAACTTGTGGAATTTGGTTGTTATTGTCAACTGGGAATTTTCGGTTCCATACGGCTTTAGGAACTGGTCCAAAGTGCGTTCCGCCATCATTTAAAGCCTTTAAATTATCCAAAAAAGTAATATGAAATTTTCCAAAATCTAACTCTGTGTTCATTCAAAGTCACCTTTTCTTTATATTATGACATTTCTAGATTTTTAAAAACAGATTGTGCTTCAGACATGAGGTCTTCAATCACTGCTTTAGCCGGTTTAACTTCATCAATTAAACTACTAATCTCTCCAGCATGCATCGTTCCAGTTTCTGCATCACCTTCAACAACAGCACGATACAAGGAGCCGACAACTAATTTATCCAATTTTTCTTCTGGAGCGTTCTCTTGTTCGAGTTTCGCATACTTAGTTAACATGTTATTGTTGATCGCACGAACAGGATGCCCTCCTTTTCGTCCAGTAACAATGGTAGATAAGTCATTAGCATTCACTATTGCTTGCTTGAACGAATCAGGTACTGGGCATTCTTCAGTAGCAATAAAACGTGTGCCCATTTGTATCCCTTCAGCACCTAAAGCCAAAGCGGCTACAAGCCCGTGACCATCTGCAATTCCTCCAGCTGCTACGATTGGAAGAGTTGTAACACGACTAATCGCTCTAACTAGTGGCATTGTCGATGACATACCAATGTGTCCACCTGCTTCTTGACCTTCAACGATTAAAGCATCAACACCTAAAGCTTCCATCTTTTCAGCATGTTTAATCGCTGCGATAACAGGTAAAACCTTAATGCCAGCTTTTTTAAATTTTGGTAAGTATTTTTTAGGAGAGCCAGCTCCGGTAGTGACCACATCTACCTTTTCTTCACAAGCTACTTGGATGAGTTCTTCGATGTTAGGTTGTTGCAAGTTGAAGTTAACTCCAAACGGTTTATCTGTTCCTTCACGCACGGTTTGAATCTCCTGACGTAAGCCATCAGCATCCAGAGCGCCACACGTTAGTACACCAAGACCACCTGCTTCTGATACGGCAATGACGAGAGGGCTGCGTGAGACATATTGCATACCACCTTGAATGATTGGATACTTGATATTTAACAAAGTTTTAATTCGCGACATATTGATCTATCCCTTCAAGAGTATTAATTGATTTTAAATAAGTATAATTGTATGTGTATGCATTTTCAAACATGATTATTAAGTATCAATATTATATAAATAGTTAACAAGAAAATTACGTTTAATGGAAATGTTGATCTATAAAGGTTTTAAGGCAGGTATGTCATCACTTACTAATGATTGCTATAAGAAATGTTTGTTTTATAGAAATGGTTATATCTGGAAATTCATTTGAAAACCAGATATCATTTTTATAAGTAGATGGCAGTGTTTGTAAAATAACAGACATATTGAGTTCACTTGATTGTGATAAGAGATACTTTTGGTTTTGTCAAATTGTGCTTCATTTTTGAACTCAAAATAATTATATTTATCTTAATAAGAAAGAGTGATTGATTTGAAAAAAAAAGTGTTATTTTAAGCGCAGTAAGAACACCCTTCGGTAAATTAGGTGGTGCATTATCACCATTATCAGCAATTGATTTGGGAGCGGAAGCGATTAAGGAGGCGATTAACAAAAGCGGCGTT
>DATGUS010000046.1:0-2320 GCA_035301245.1 Alloiococcus sp.
AAACAATTATTCTATAGACAAACAAAATCCCCAGAATTCCCACAAGAATAAGAATGTAAGATTTATCTTCGCCAAATCTCAAGGCCAGTCCATTTTTGAAGATTAACATCATGAAGATATAAATAAGTAAAATGCCGTCTCGTATCCAACTACACGACTTCTGAATGTCCTCATCAAATTTGCGCATATATAAATAATCATCCTCTCTAACCAATGTTCCATTAAATATTCAGTATACTTATAAGGTACCTGATATGGTATAGAGAGTCATGTATCAAAGGTGTTACATCTTAATTAAATGCAGCGTAACAATCATGTTACTCTTTGATATATTTCCCATAGTAGTATTCATATAAATCAATTAAAAAGACTTTTGAGAATTTCTAGTAATCTCAAAAGTCTTTTACATTTATAGTGTTTAAACGGCTTCTATCGATCTTGCCATTTGCATTTGATAGTAAAGCCCTTCTTTTTCAATTAATTCATGATGGTCGCCTTGTTCAACGACTTGTCCATCTTGCATGACTAAGATTAAGTCAGAATCTTGAATGGTTGATAAGCGGTGCGCAATAATAAAGCTTGTACGTCCTTCCATTAACTTCAGAAAGGCTTCTTGGATTTCCATTTCTGTACGCGTATCAATCGATGACGTTGCTTCATCTAGTATTAATACGTTTGGAACAGAAATAAAAATTCGCGCAATCGATAAGAGTTGTTGTTCTCCTTTAGATAAATTCAATCCACCATCTGTTAAAACTGTATCGTATCCATTCGGTAATGCCGTAATGAATTTATGTGCGTGTGCTGCTTTTGCAGCTTTAATCACCGTTTCTCGGTCAGCATCTGGATAGCCATAAGCGATATTATCATGGACTGTCCCCGATTTTAACCACACATCTTGTAACACCATTCCTAGTTGCTTACGCAGCGAAGCTCTTGTGTAATCTGTAATGGGTTCGCCTTCCAAAGTAATTTGACCAGCATCTGTCTCATAAAAACGCATGATGAGGTTAATCATGGTTGATTTTCCAGCACCCGTGGGCCCTACAATCGCTACTTTCATCCCTGGGGAGACCTCAACATTTAAATCTTGAATTAACTCAACGTCTTTAGTATAAGAGAAGTCAACATCTTCAAAACCTACTTCACCTTTAACTTGTCCAGGCTGATATTCTTTGGTTCCAGTTTCGACTTCAACAGGACCGTCTAATATTGTAAATAAGCGATTGGCAGAAGCCAGTGCACTTTGTAATTCAGCCAATACATTTGAAATATCGTTAAATGGTTTCGTGTATTCTTTCGCATAATTTAGAAATACGGTTAATCCTCCGACTGTTAAGGCATTATTTAATATTAAAATAACCCCCATAAAGGCAACTCCAGCATAAATCAAAGCATTAATAAAGCGTGTGGTTGGATTTACTGTAGATGAATAAAATGTTGCCTTTTCAGAATAATCGCTATAATGATCGTTGATTTCATTGAATTGTGCTTCTTTTTCATCATAAATATTAAATAGTGTGATAATCTCATTTTGGGTTAAACTTTCTTCAACTATCTCTGATAATTCTCCACGTGATTCGACACTTTTAATAAAGTAATTATAACTTCTTGTCGCGATAAAACGCGAAGTAAACAAAGAAATTGGGGTTAAAATAGCTACAACGGCCATCATCACTGGATTAATTTGAAACATCATAACTAGCGTAAATAAAATCGTTAATAACCCAATTAAAAACTGCTCGAAGACCATCAAAAGCCCATCGTTTAATTGTTCAGTATCTGTCGTCAACCGACTAACTAAATCTCCTGTACTGCGACTATCCACAAAACTGAGCGGCATACCATGCATTTTTTCCAAAGCGGATTGTCTTAAATCACTGGTCATTTCAAAAGATACTTTTTGATAGATAATTGGTAACACCCATTGGACAAGTGTGTTAATGATGACAACAATAATCATTTGCACCAAAATCGTCTTTAGTTGATCAAAATTAACCTGCCCTTTTCCGACGACATAATCAACCGCTTCACCAATTAAGATAGGGAGATAAACCGTTAGACCCACTTGAATAATGGATAAAAATAAAATCCCAAAAAGGAAAATTTTATAATCAGCGAGCAAACGAATTAAACGTAAGGTGGTCTCTTTTCTATTCGTTTTCATCTATTCTACCTCCGCAACTAATTGTGATTCGTAAATTTCTCGATACAGTTGGTTCGTTTCTAGTAATTTTTCATGAGTACCGAGACCTACTTGATTTCCAGCATCCATTACTAATATTTGATCAGCATTTTCTAAACTCCGTGTTCGTTGAGA